>CAIRCR010000341.1 GCA_903877065.1 uncultured Pseudomonadota bacterium | reverse complement strand
TACTAAACATTTTATTTTTAAGTAATTTCTTAATATATTCCTAAATGTTTTTATCCGTCTCTTTTTTTATTTTTTCTTTTTCTAATTTCTCAATTTTTATTTCTGTTTCAACTAATACTCGTTCTTTTTCAATCAACGAGTTTTTGACAGATTTTAGATCCCGATTCAATTCAGCATTTGTGTGATTAAGCTCAATTTGTTTTTGCGCTAACGTTTGTAAATAATCGTCGATAATTTTCACATCGACAGAATGTTTAAGAAGATTTTGAAGTGACATTTTTTCCTACTTTTTGAAAAGTTAAGTAGCTAAATTAAATTAAAATATACTTTCCGCAGAACAAATTCACAAAAATTATAGTTTCCTCCAAATGAAAAAAATTTCACCATTCTAAAATTTTAACTTGACGGTAATATTTCGCAGATTTTCAAAGGCTGCATCATGTAATACTAAAAGCGTCATTATCTATGATGTTATGCGTTGCCACTAATTTAATGATACCATCAGGTAGGGTGTAGCCCACAAAGTTGTTAACTTCTAAAGAAAATGTTTCGGTGTTTTCAACAAGCATATCGCCTAATATATTCACGGGGATCACAACGTACGATTCCCCCTTATGAATGGTTGCTCTACCCGAAACAGGCGTGTAATCATGATTTTCCAGAGCAGTGCCATCAACGGTTTTATAATCAAAAGTGATGTCTGTTGACACAGCGTAATTAAATGAAGCAAGGAAATAGTTCACCACATAACCATTATTAACCTCAGGGACGTTGAGCATCACTTCGGCTTTTGTTTTGGGCGGCTGATACACAGGATTATCTTTAGTTGAATATTTTCCAGAAGTAACTTCATCTATCCAACTCGCGTAAGCTGAAACTCTAGCAAGTCGTCCAAAATAAGTTGATTCCATCATCGAATTTATGCCTGCAATCTTGCTATCAATAAGGTTGGGACCACCCGACATTCCAGGCTCTAGCAAATCTTCGTTATCAACACCGACAGAATTTAGGTTGTTCCTATCGGCGGGAATGGTTGAATCATCATCGTAATAAAGTAATGTCGTATCGCTGCTTGGCATATCAAGCGAATTGTTAAATTGCACAAAACCACTTTTCCCCGACCATCCAGCTGTGGTGATTTCTTTGCCAAATTCATTGGTGTCACGGTAAATTTCATAAGCAGGCAACAGTGGTAACAACTTCGCTAATTTGATAAGCGCGATATCATCTGCCAAACTAAAACCTGGCGTGACATGATAGTTCGGGAATACATAAATATCCGATACTTGCCAACTATCGCCCAGACTGTTGTAGCAAGTAAATTGTTCAGGACGTAAGGTAGGTGTTGATTTAATCGTCCAGCCTAAAAAACCATTCGTGTTTTCACAGACCACATGAGCGGCTGTTAAAACGTACTGATTTCCACCTAAAGACAGTAAACTTCCAGAGCCATATTGACCATTTGAACAGTAAACTTTAAAAACACTGGTGATAAAATTATTTTTGTCGTTGTCTTCTGTAATTGTAATCATGCACGTATCCTTTTGGGTTGTAGTTAAATTAACGCCAAATTTTAATACACAGCAGCGACAGGTTGTGTCATTTTGAAAATGACGGTGAAAATAATTATTTACCCTCCAACTACCGAAATCCCGTATAATTTACCGATGAGAACCGTTATCGAAACACCCACATTTCAAAAACAAGCCGCTAAAATTTGGACGGATGATGAACGCCTTGCTTTTATTGATTGGATTGCCGTAAATCCATTGGCTGGCGACGTGATTCCCAATGCAGACGGTGCAAGAAAAGTTCGATGGTCAACAACGGGAAATGGTAAGCGCGGCGGGGTTCGCGTGATTTATTTCAACATCACAGAGCAAGGTACAATTGTTTTGATTACGCTGTATCAAAAATCAGAGCAAGCAAACACCACTAGAAAAGAAATTAAAAAGGCAACTTAGATGGACATTGAAAAAATAGCGTTAGCTATTGAAGCCGATGCAGGAATATCACTTGACGAGTTACGGCTGGGTTTAGCCGAAATGAAAGACGGTATCGGGCGAGTAAATACGCCAGAGCAAATTTTACTGCGAACCGTTCGTGCCAAAATACAGTTTTCACAACAACGATTTGCAGGAGTGATAAAAACACCCGTTTCGACTTTGCGAGATTGGGAACAGGGGCGATTTAAGCCTTCGGGCGCGGTGGTGTGTTTATTAAAAATTATTGATAAACACCCAGAGCTTATTTCAGAAATCGAAACCGTTTAATTACTGCCGAGTATCATCATCACCCAAATAATTAGCATAACTCTGAAAAATAATACCCTCATATACTGCAATTGATTACTATACAAATATAAAAATCTCCCTAGTGAGGCTAATACAG
>CAIRCR010000340.1 GCA_903877065.1 uncultured Pseudomonadota bacterium | reverse complement strand
TTAGCTCTATCTTCTTAGAATTCTTCAATATCAAATTCACTATCATCATCAGATTGATTTCTAATTTTTTCCAATTTTTCTAATGTTTTTTATATAAGAAAGTATTTCATTTTTGTAAATCTTCATCATTTTTTAATTTTTCACTGTGGCCCGTACAAATAAAAATGTGCAATTTTGGACGTATCGCCAACATTTCATTTACTTAATCCAAGCCTGTCAAATCAGGCATACCATTATGGGTAATAATGGCATCAAAATATTTAGGCGACTGTTTAAAATGCTCTAATGCCGCCAAGCTGGACGTGAACGTTTCAACCTCGTAACCAAAATCGCTAAGTCCTGCTTTCAGTAGCTCACAAATACTTATTTCATCGTCAACAACGCAAATTTTTAATTTTTGTGAGGCTTTGTGCGTTTGGATATAAGAACGGAGAATTTTAGTGATTTTATCGGTATCAATTTGAGCGAGTGGAAATAGTAAATTGAAACAAGTGCCTTTTCCAATGGTTGACTCAACGCTAATGTGTCCTTCCACGTTATGCACAATACCGCTAACCATTGATAATCCTAAACCCGTTCCTTTACCTTGTTCTTTGGTAGTGAAAAATGGATCGAAAACACGACTGATTTTTTTAGCATCAATACCTTCACCATTATCACTGACACTAATGACAACAAAAGAGCCTTCAAGTTTTTCAGAGCAAGCACTGCAGCGTCCGCTGTATTGTGATGAAAAAGACAATTCAACTGTAATCAGCCCATTTTTACGACCTGTGTTTTGAATGGCATCTCTAGCGTTAATGACCAAATTAGTGATGACTTGCTGTAATTCTGTCGCATGAATCACGATGTTTGTTGTGGCGTTTTTATCAAGGTTTCCAACGATAGAAATATTGCTTGTAATTGTTGAATGAAGCAAATGTAAGGTTTCTTCGAGAATCATAACGGGACAAATTGCTACAGTTGCTTTTACCGTACCGCTTTCACGGCAAAAAATTAACATTTTGCTAATTAAATCCGTTGCACGATTTGACGCTATTTCCACATTTTCCAAATAACTAATGATTTTTTCTTTATTTTGTGAATCTTCGTATTGCTGGCTGGCTGTTAATGCTAATCGAGTAAATCCTAAAATAGACATCAAGATATTATTAAAATCATGAGCTATGCCACCCGTGAGCTGTCCGATGGTTTCCATTTTTTGAGCTTGAAATAATTGCTGTTGCAACTCGTTTTTAGCTTCTTCTGTTTTTTGCCTTTCAATAATCAAATCGTCGAGAACTTCTATGAGTTCTGCACGTTTTTTAAGAAGGATATGATTTTGAATACGCGCTTTAACAATTGCGAGTACAAAAGGTTTTGAAATATAGTCAACCGCACCTAATGTTAAACCGAGTTCTTCGTCGATTTTTGTATTTTTGGCTGTGACGAAAATGATTGTAATTTTATTCGTCACGGAATTTTTCTTTAGCCGACGACATACCTCAAATCCATCAATATCGGGCATCATAATATCGAGCAAAATTAAATCGGGCTGACAACGTTCTGCAATTTCTAATGCGTCTATACCATTTCTAGCCACTTTAATTCTGTAAGTAGATTCTAAAAATTCAGCGAGAATTTGTACATTCAAAGGATCGTCATCAACAATCAGAATGGTTGGCTTTTTTGTAGGTTCAGACATTTTATCTCTCTTGATTTAGCGAAGTTTCTAGTAAAAAGGTTTAAGCACTTAGTTTAATAATCTGCTGTGAAATTTTTCGGGCTTCGCCATATTTAACATTTCTAATGAGTCGGTATAACTGCGGGAATAACGGAATTTGACTGAAATTTAAATACCCTTTCAGTTTATCAAGCAATTCATCAGAAATAAAATCGTTTTCTTGAAGTAACTCGTCAAGTTGAGCGACGATACCCTTTAACGTTTCAACCTCTTCTCTGGTTTTCGGTATCGAATTATCAGAATTATTGCGTGTTGAGCGATGAGTTATCGTTTTATTAAATTTACTTATATCAATCAAATCATTCCTATTTTTTGCTGTTTCTCCCGTCGTGGACTTTGTAACGGGGACATCAAAAATAAGTTCAAAACTGAAATGACAACCTTCACCAACGACACTTTTCAATAAAATTTTACCGCCCATTATCTGCAATAATTGCTGAGTAATCGATAAGCCAAGACCTGTTCCACCAAAACGGCGTGTAATTGAGCCATCCGCTTGGCTGAATGGTTTGAATATTTTTTCATAATCATCGCTTGAAATGCCAATGCCCGTATCAGAAACAGAAAATAAAAGTCGTGCTTTCGACAACATTATTTGCTCAAGACCAATTTTTAAAATGACTTCGCCATTTTCTGTGAAATTGATGGCGTTACCAATCAAATTTGTTAAAACTTGTTGGAGTTTATAAACGTCCCCAATCAAATCACGCGGAACGGTGGGCGAAATATCTATTTTGAAAGAAAGCCCTTTTTCTGCGGCATTATCGGTAAATAAGTTGCTGATATTTCCTAGCATTTTATCAATATTGAAATCGACACAGTCAATCGCAACACTCCCCGCTTCTAATTTCGAGGAATCAAGAATATCGTTGAGAATGTGCATTAAATTCAAAGAACATTTGTTAATTTTTTCCAAATAATGATGCGTTTCAGTGACGGTTTCTTTTTTTAATGCCAACTGCGCCAAACCCATAATTGCGTGTATTGGCGTGCGAATTTCATGTGACATATTGGCGAGAAATTCTGTTTTAGATTGCGCGAGAGCTTCAGCCTGATCTTTTGCTAACACAATGAGTGCTTCATTTTCTTTGCGGTACCTTGCAAGACTCAAAAAAACATCAACCTTTGCACGCAATATATCGGGGTTGAAAGGTTTGGTTAAAAAATCGAC
>CAIRCR010000339.1 GCA_903877065.1 uncultured Pseudomonadota bacterium | reverse complement strand
CCATTCCATCCCAATCGGTGGGACTACATCTTTCGCTTTCAACGCGGAACGGGAGAATCCGTCACCCGCCGCGTCACGATTCAAAGCATTGTTAAAAAAGATGTTGTTTGGGTAGTATTCAAATCAAGAAATGCGTCACCTTTATAAACTCCTGATTTTTTAGCCCAATGTGCTTATGGTGGTTTTTTCGCCAAAAAATAATAATTATATACAGAGCTGAACGACCTTTCAGCTCTGTATATATTTATTTCTGGTAAAGAAATATGACATCATTTATAGTGTCGCCCTATGAACTCAACGAAAGAAATTATCGAACAATTACAACTACGCAAATCCAGTTTGTGTTGTGAAGACGTGAAACAATTACTGACCCGCTTGGGATTTGATGTGCGTGATGGAAAATTAGGTGGACATAAAATTTATGTGCATCAAGGGTTGCCTTCATTTCACAGTGGTTCATTTAATTGTGGGCATGGTAAAAATCCTGAAATTAAACCCGCTTACATCACTAAAATTGTTCAAGTGTTGAAACAATACAAAAACGAGTTAGATGCTTACTTGGAGAAAAAAGATGCTTGATGCTAGTAAATACACCATTACAGTACGAAAAGGTATTTTTGATGATGAGGAATGTTTTGAAGCGCGTATTGCTGAATTCCCTGACATTTGCGAATACGGCAATAGTTTCGATGAAGCCTATAACTTAGCGATTGATAGTGTTGAAACATCGGCATTGTTATTACAAGAACAAGGTAAATCTATACCAGCTCCCATTATTCCAGCCGATAATTATAGCGGACGAGTAACACTGCGATTGCCAAAGAGTTTGCATCGCGCTCTAGTAAATGCTGCCGACAATGAAGGAATCAGTTTAAATCAACACCTAACCAATGTACTTAATTATTACACGGGTTATGCTCAGGCTAATACAGTACGGTGATCATTTTCTATGAACATTCTTTTTTATAACGAACTTGATTCTACCAAAATTCCAAACTTCAAAAAATTCCAAAGTTACATTGAAGTTAATGATTTTAAATCCGCAGACGTAAAAAAAATTGGCGACAATCTTTACCGCGCTCGTTTGAATATCGCTGATCGTTTGCTATTTTCGATTTATAAACACGCAGGGAAATCTTACGCATTGGTTTTGGAATTTATTAAAAATCACGATTATGCAAACTCACGTTTTTTACGTCAGGTTTCAGACATCGATGAAGATAAAATTCCGACCATTTCGACGTTTAACGAAAATGATGCTGTGCCATTGGTGTATTTGAACGAGACGCATAATTCAGTAAATTTGCTCGATAAAATTATTTCATTTGATGACACCCAACATGAAATTTTTGATCTTAATCCTCCGTTAGTCATTATTGGTTCAGCAGGCAGTGGTAAAACTGCTCTTACACTTGAAAAGATGAAACAAGCGATGGGTGATGTTTTGTACGTCACGCAATCTGCATATTTGGTGAAAAACTCCCGTGATTTGTATTACGCGAATCACTACGAAAATGAGCATCAAGAAGTTGATTTTTTATCGTTCCAAGAATTTTTAGAAACCATTCAAGTTCCACACGGTAAAGCGATTACTTTCCCTGTTTTTAAACAGTGGTT
>CAIRCR010000338.1 GCA_903877065.1 uncultured Pseudomonadota bacterium | reverse complement strand
CGTATCCGTAATGTCAAAACGTGACATTAAAACGGGTTTTGGTGTGTCTTCAGTTCGAATAATGGCAATGACTTCGTCGATATTCAAATACGCAATCAACAAACCTTCCAAAATATGCAGGCGTGCCAAAACTTTATTTAATCGATGTTGCAAACGACGACGCACTGTCTCGATTCTGAAACTGAGCCATTCGCTCAAAATTTCGTGCAAATTTTTGACCTGCGGACGACCGTTTAAGCCAATCATATTCATGTTGACGCGATAACTTTTTTCCAAATCCGTCGTGGCGAATAAATGCGACATAATTTCTTCAGCGTTAATGCGTTTAGCTTTTGGAATAATGAGCAATCGACACGGATTTTCGTGATCGGATTCGTCACGCAAATCGTCAAGCATTGGCAATTTTTTCGCTAGCATTTGCGCGGCAATTTGTTCCATCAATTTTGAACCAGAAACTTGATGCGGCAACGCTGTGATGATAATTACGCCATCTTCCAATTCGTAAGTTGCACGCATTTTGACCGAGCCACCGCCTGTGCGATAAATTTTTTCTAAATCCTCGCGGCTGCTGATAATTTCGGCGTCAGTGGGATAATCGGGAGCGTGAACTAGGGTTAAAAGCATATCTAAATCGGTTTCGGGTGAATCCAATAATTGAACGCACGCACTGACAATTTCTCGTAAATTGTGTGGCGGAATATCAGTTGCCATGCCCACGGCAATGCCCATTGTGCCGTTGAGTAAAATGTTAGGCAAACGTGCTGGCAGACGTTCGGGTTCTTTGAGTGACGCATCAAAATTGTCTGTCCACTCGACCGTGCCTTGCTCAATTTCGTTCAATAACGTGTTGGCGTAAGGTGTCAAGCGTGATTCGGTGTAACGCATGGCAGCAAAGGATTTTGGATCGTCGGGCGAACCCCAATTGCCTTGACCATCGACCAACGGATAACGATAAGAAAACGGCTGAGCCATTAAAACCATCGCTTCATAGCACGCCGAATCCCCGTGCGGGTGATATTTCCCTAAAACATCACCGACCGTTCGCGCCGATTTTTTATATTTCGCCAGCGCGTTCAATCCTAATTCTGACATTGCGTAAATAATGCGGCGTTGAACGGGCTTTAAACCGTCTGCAATGTGTGGCAAAGCTCTATCCAAAATCACATACATCGAATAATCGAGGTACGCTTTTTCAGCAAAATCCTTGAGCTGCTGCTGTTCAAACGTATCGGCAAAGCTGACCATTTAACTGTTTTCCCCAGTCGCTGTTTGTTTGTGCCAATCGGTTGCGTTTTGATAAACGTGTGCGACATTTAGTAAACGCGCTTCGTCAAAATAATTTCCAATCAACTGCAAACCAACAGGTAAACCGTTAATAAATCCAGCTGGAATCGACATTGCTGGTAAACCCGCTAAGTTAATTGCAATCGTGTAAATGTCGGCTAAATACATTTCCACAGGATTAGCTAATTTTTCACCGATATTGAAAGCGGGTGTTGGCGTAACAGGACTAAAAATCACATCGACTTCGTTTAGCGCATTTTTAAAATCATCGCTAATCAAACGACGAACTTGTTGCGTCTTTAGATAATACGCATCGTAATAACCCGCTGAAAGCGCGTAAGTTCCCATCAAAATTCGACGTTTCACTTCTTTGCCAAAGCCTTCGCCGCGTGAACGTGTGTATAAATCGTTTAAATCTGCTGGATTTTCGCAACGATGACCAAAACGCACGCCGTCAAAACGTGACAAATTCGACGAACATTCTGCTGATGCAATGACGTAATAAGCGGGAATCGCGTATTTCAAATTCGGCATTGAAACATCTTTGATTTCTGCGCCAAGTTTTTTGTATTCGTTAATTGCGGTTTCTAAAGTTACCGCCATTTCTGTGTTTAAATCAGCGGTAAAAAATTCTTTCGGCAAACCGATTTTTAAACCTGCTAACGGTTTGTTTAAATCAGCACAATAATTCGGAACTGGCACATCAACGCTGGTTGAATCTTTTACGTCAAAACCCGCCATCGCTTGCAACAAAATCGCGCAATCTTCAGCACTTCGCGCCATCGAACCGCCTTGATCCAAACTAGACGCGTAAGCAATCATGCCGTAACGTGAAACTCGTCCATAAGTTGGTTTGATGCCTGTAATTCCACAAAATGCAGCAGGTTGACGAATTGAACCGCCCGTATCTGTTCCAGTGACGCAAACTGCGAGTTGTGCTGCAACTGCCGCCGCACTTCCACCTGATGAGCCGCCAGCCACCGCATTTTTATTCCAAGGATTTTTAACCGCTCCATAAAAACTGGTTTCGTTCGACGAACCCATTGCAAATTCGTCCATGTTCAATTTGCCTAAATTTATTGCGCCAATCGTGTTTAATTTTTCAACGACTGTTGCGTTGTAAGGTGCGATAAAGTTATCGAGCATTTTTGAACCGCAGGTTGTTTTCACGTCTTTGGTGCAAAAAATATCTTTGTGCGCCATCGGAATGCCCGTTAGTAATTCGCTCTCCCCTTTCGCAATTTTGGTGTCAGCAAGTTGTGCGGCGTGTAATGCCAAATCTTCGCTAATGGTAATAAAGGCATTTAAATCAATGTTCTGCGTGACGCGATTTAAAAAATGTTGTGTGAGTTCGACACTGGAAAATTCTTTGGCGCGTAAGCCTTGAGCGAGTTCAGTAATGGTTTTGTTGTGCATGAAATAGAGGTTTCCTAAGTTTGAAAAATACGAGATTTTACCGTTTTTTGGATGACTTGCGGCGAGTTATTTTTTTGTTTGCTGCGCCAAATAAAATTGCGCTAATG
>CAIRCR010000337.1 GCA_903877065.1 uncultured Pseudomonadota bacterium | reverse complement strand
CTGGGCATCTCAATGAACGTGTCAATATCACAGGATTTAATGATGATGCCAAACCGTTTGGCATTTCAATCAATAAGATACTTGATGCCATTGTGCAACCGCTTAATGTTGCCGCAGATTATGTTGATCATATCGCTAAAGGCACGATTCCAGCCAAAATCATCGATAACTACAACGGTGATTTCAACATTTTGAAAAACAATCTCAACACCTGTATCGATGCAATTAACGAACTAATTGCCGATGCGAATATTTTAGCCGTTGCGGCGGTTGAAGGTCGTTTAGCCACTCGCGCGGATGCCACGAAACATCAAGGTGATTTTCGTAAAATTGTCGAAGGCGTAAACAAAACGCTTGATGCTGTCATCAATCCTTTGAATGTCGCGGCAAATTATGTTGATAACATTTCAAAAGGTGTCATTCCAGCTAAAATCACTGACACCTATAATGGTGATTTCAACATTTTGAAAAACAATCTCAACACCGTGAATGGTTGGCTCTCTGAACTCATTATCTATGTCACTCAAATTGCCAATGGTGATATGACCGCAGAAATGCGAAAAGCATCAAATAATGACCAAATTCACGAATGGCTAATGCTGCTCAAACACAACATTCAAGCTCTGGCAACCGACGTTAATATGCTGTCGGTTTCAGCCGTTGAAGGTAATTTAGAAAAGAGAGCAGATGCCACGAAACATCAAGGCGATTACCGTAAAATTATCGAAGGTCTAAACAATACGCTAGACGGTATCATCATTCCCGTAAACGAAGTGGTTGCTGTTCTTTCCGAAGTAGAAAATGGTAATTTGACTAAAACCGTTAATGGTCACTACAAAGGACAGCTCGATGATTTTAAAAACACCGTCAACAATACCATCGCTAAAATTGCCGAAATTATTGGAGAAGTAAATAGCGCGGCAACCAATATCGCCTCCGCAAGTGGGCAAATTTCCGCCACAGCACAGAGCATGAGTCAGGCAAGCAGTGAACAAGCGGCAAGTGTTGATGAAACAAGTTCTGCCGTCGAAGAAATGTCTGCGTCGATTAATCAAAACACAGAAAATGCGAAAGTGACCGATGGCATGGCGATGCAAACCAGTCGTGAGGCAGTGCAAGGCGGTGAAGCAGTTAAAACAACCGTCCGAGCGATGAAAAGTATCGCGGGAAAAATTGGCATCATCGATGACATTGCATATCAAACCAATTTATTGGCGTTGAATGCCGCCATTGAAGCGGCTCGTGCTGGTGAACATGGAAAAGGTTTTGCTGTCGTTGCTGCCGAAGTTCGTAACCTTGCAGAACGTAGCCAAGTGGCGGCAAAGGAAATTGGTGAACTTGCCGAAAGTAGTGTCGAAATGGCTGAAACGGCAGGCAAACTTTTGGATACCATTGTTCCGTCAATTAAGAAAACCGCTGATTTAGTGCAAGAAATCACGGCGGCTTCTGAAGAGCAATCAACAGGCGTTGCACAAATCAACACGGCAATGAATCAACTCAACCAAATTACTCAGCAAAATGCCAGTGCATCCGAAGAGCTTGCCGCCACCTCTGAAGAAATGAGCAGTCAAGCCATGCAATTACAAGAGATGATGGAATTTTTTACCATCAATGGTCGCAAATTGTCAGTGAGTAAGCATCCGTCTTCCAAGCAGATGATGAAAAAAGCAACGGTAACTCGTCACCACGATGAATTTAACGAAGACGAATTTGTGAAATTTTAGGGGGAAATCATGGATGCAATCACACAAGCCACTAAAACACTGTCAACCGATAACGGCAGTGACGATCAACAGCAATATCTGACTTTTATGTTGAGCGGTGAAACGTATGCCATCAGTATTTTGAGTATCAAAGAAATTATTCAATACGGTCAACTCACTGAAGTCCCCCGAATGCCTGATTTTATTCGTGGCGTGATTAACCTGCGCGGTGCTGTAGTGCCAGTCATTGATTTGAGTTCACGTTTTGGAAAATCGCCTACGCAAGTCGGACGGCGTAACTGCATCATTATTATCGAAGTCGTATTAGAAGAAAGTACGCAAAATGTGGGTGTGATGGTTGATGCGGTGAACGCGGTACTCAAAATTCCCGCCGATGAAATTGAACACGCGCCTTCGTTTGGTTCAAATATCCGTGCTGATTTTATTGCGGGCATGGGCAACATTAAGGGTAAATTTGTGATTATTTTAGATATTCAGTATGTGCTTTCGATGAATGATATGGCGGTGGCGTTTAATTCAGTCACCTCTGACATGGTGGCGCAAACGCAATGATGTTTGTTTTTTTTACGGGTGCTGATTTTGTCATTTTCGCGTCTTGTGAAAATGACAACAGCGGTGTGAATCAAGTAAACGGAGTAAAACATGACGGAATCTGCTTATCACAACCCGAATCCTCTTGCCGCCGCCGTAGTGTTACAGGAAAAGGAATTCACGCAATTTTCTGACCTTATTTATCGCATTGCAGGCATTACATTGTCTACAAGCAAAAAACCGCTCGTGACAAGTCGCCTTGCAAAAAGACTAGCCCATTACGGACTGAGGAGCTACGGCGAATACTTTAAAATGATTACATCCATCGACGGCAAAGAAGAATTACAAATGGCGGTGGATTTACTCACCACAAACGAAACACATTTTTTTCGTGAACCGAAACATTTTGATTTTCTGCGCCAACACATTTTGCCTGCCCGAAAATTGGGCAAAACCTTACGAATTTGGAGTGCCGCGTGTTCAAGTGGGGAAGAACCTTACAGTATTGCGATGTTGCTCGATGACGTATTGGGCATTTCACCTTGGGAAATTGTGGCGACTGATTTAAACACGAGGGTGCTGGACATGGCGCGACGTGGGCAGTACCCAATGGAGCGAATGTCAGAAATCCCTAAAAATTATTTGTCGAAATATTGCCTTAAAGGCGTTGGCAGTCAAGATGGCACGTTATTGATTGAACGCAAATTACGCGAACGTATTCAGTTCAAACAACACAATCTCAACGAAGCACCGCCAAAATTGGCGGAATTTGATGTGATATTTTTGCGTAACGTCATGATTTATTTTGACCAAAACACGAAACGGCAGGTGGTTTCACGTCTGCTGACATTATTACGCTCAGGCGGCTATTTTTTGATTGGTCATTCCGAAACGTTAAATGGTGTAAATGACGATGTGCGCCTAATCCAGCCATCTATTTATCAAAAGCCCTGAAATGACTGATTGATTAACGGTTCGTGCGTTTCGATTACTTTTTGGCATTCGCATTGGCATTCGCATTATTCTTGTTATTCACAGCCAAGTCTTAAAAAATAAATAGGAATTTAACGTGGCTCAAATAAACGTATTATTAGTAGATGATTCGGCGGTGGTGCGGCAAGTATTGACGGCTAACTTATCCAGAGATTCAGGTATTACCGTTATCGGTGCTGTCGCTGATCCTTTATTTGCGATGGCACGAATGAAAACGCAGTGGCCAGATGTCATTATCTTGGACGTAGAAATGCCACGCATGGATGGCATCACGTTTTTAAAAAAGCTGATGTCCGAACACCCCACACCCGTAGTTATCTGTTCTTCACTCACCGATAAAGGCGCGGAAACCACGATGCAAGCCTTAGCGGCTGGCGCGGTAAGCATTATTACCAAGCCAAAAATGGGGGTTAAGCAATTTTTGCAAGATGATTCGGAAAATTTAATTGCCGCCGTCAAAGCCGCCGCGCGTGCTAACGTGCGTCGATTATCTGTGCCAGTCGCCGTTAAATTAACCGCAGATGCCATTCTCCCCGCCGCTTTAACGGCAATGGCTGAAACCACCGATAGAATTGTTGCAATCGGCACTTCGACAGGTGGAACGCAAGCACTCGAAGCTGTTTTAACCGCTTTACCGCGTGTTTGTCCAGGTATCGTGATTGTGCAACATATGCCAGAAAAATTTACCGCCGCTTTTGCCGCTCGCTTAAACAGCCTATGTCAAATTGAAGTGCGTGAAGCGGTTAATGGTGATCGTGTCATGCCTGGACGGGCGTTGATTGCACAAGGTGGACGACATATGCTACTCAAGCGAAGCGGAGCGCAGTATCACGTTGAAATTGTCGATGGTCCATTGGTTACAAGGCATCGTCCGTCGGTTGATGTTTTATTTCGCTCAGTGGCTAAATGTGCAGGTAAAAATGCGCTCGGTATTATCATGACGGGGATGGGTGATGACGGAGCGCGAGGATTAAAAGAAATGTTTGACATGGGTGCGCGTACCATTGGGCAAGATGAAGAAAGTTGTGTGGTCTACGGTATGCCCAAAGAAGCCTTTAAGCTAGGCGGTGTAAATCGAGAACTTCCACTAGGACGTATCGCGTATG
>CAIRCR010000336.1 GCA_903877065.1 uncultured Pseudomonadota bacterium | reverse complement strand
ATTTTCGCTGATTTTTAGATTTTGTTTTTACCTTTTAAAAACTGTCCGAACTATTGAATCACGCAAATATAAATTGATTAAGTTTTGATAAGGCACTCCTAATTCAGCTTCCATTTCTTTGAAATACGCGACAACTTCATCACTTAATCGCAAACTCACTGCTTTTTTCAATTTCGACGCATACGGATTTTTGCGTGATTTCATCGTTGATAAATCATATTCTGCTTTCATTTTTGACTCCGTGAATAATGTTTTGATTCTTCTTTTGTTGCTTTTCGCGCTGAAATAATGCGAATCGAATGCCCAAAATCCCGTTCACAATGACAAATCAAAAGTAATCTGGATTCACCACTCATTCCAAGCATTAAAAAACGGTCTTCTTCTTTTGAATTTTTATCATCGTAGAACTGAATTGCAAAATCATCATAAAAAACAGACTTTGCTTCTTCAAAAGACACGCCATGTTTTTGAATATTGGTTTTATTTTTGTTTTCATCCCATTCAAAGCGCATTATTTATCCATCCTAAAAAGCAAAACAAAAACGCAAAAGTACTGTCACCCACGCACCAACCGCACATAATTGCCACTGCTCCGATAGTTCCAGTTGCCGTGGCCATCGTAGAAGTTGAGAAGCCCCCCATCATCACTATAGCCAGAACTAGGCTCGGACGACCAATACAAATACCTCGAATTTGGAAGGTAGGTTGGGTTGATGTAAAGTTTTACATTAAGTGACTGATTTGTCGCGCTGGTTGTTGTCAATAATCCTATTAACTCATCTTTCGTCGGCATTCGCCAATCAGTCGCTCCACACAAACCTTTATCATTAACAGCATAAGTAAAGGCGTAAGCCTCGTACCAAGTGTAAGTATTATTTATATCACGCAAGCCGTCATCATCGGTTTTAACTTCCCAAATTCGCCCTGTTTTGTTGTCTTTAGTGCAAGCCCAATCTTTTGCGCCGCTGCCCAATGTTGCAGAATCTGGTAAAGCTGCCCCATTGTTAGCAATTTTAGTATAACCGCTTGTTCCTGTTGGATTGGTATCGGCTTTAACAGCTGCCGCACTAACTGTGACAGTTTTTGAAATTGTTTGACTGCTCGTGTTTGCGCTGTCATAAGCCGTTGCAGAAATCGTGTAACTACCTGCGCTGTTAAACGTGTGGGAAAATGAAAGCGTGCTGTTGTTTGTGGCGTTTTGATAATCGCTTGAACCGTCGCCCCAGTTGGTGATTTGAATGTTGCTTAAATTGCCGTCTGTGTCGCTCGCTTGCAGTTGCAAAGTGTAAGCCGTGCCAGTGGTTGCGGTGCTTGCGCCGCTGATAATTGAAAGCGTGGGCGCGGTGTTTGGTTTGGTGACTTCAAACGTGCCAGTCATTTCACTGCCTTTCAAATTCCCGTAAACGTCATAAACACCTGTTCTGAATGTTTTAAGACCCGTTGAGCTTGGCGTGTTCGACAAACTGTAATTTGTTCCTGAGCCGTTCATTGCGTAATTAGAGCCGTCGATTGTGACTTTAACGCTGTAACCGCTTGGCAAAGGTGCATCTAAATTAGCGGAAAACGTTAATGCGTTTCCTTGAACAATTGAACTTGGATTTACTTTTGTGCTGAAAACGTTGGGAATTAACGGCGAATTTGCCGTATTTGTTGAGTCGGTGACGTTGGTTGTCAAACGAGTGGAATTGTTGCTGTAATTGGTGTCGTTGCTATCGGTGATGGCATTAACCGTCGCAACCGCCGCGCCTTTCTTTGTATAAAAAACGCTAATCGTTCGACTTGCGCTGTCACCGCCGCTTAGGTCTCCAATGGTACAAATGATTTTCAGATTTGACTTCCAGCAACCAGAAGGCAAATTGCCGATACTGATATTTCTAGGCGGCATATAAAAAAGTAACTGCACATTGCTTGCGGTATCTGAGCCTTTGTTGACGACACTGCCCGTGTAAGTGATGGTGTTATTAACGGTCACTTTGCTGTAGGTACTGCTGAACGTGGTTGAAAGATCTGCGGCACTGGCTGTAAACGTGAAAAATAAAAGCGGGAGAAGTT
>CAIRCR010000335.1 GCA_903877065.1 uncultured Pseudomonadota bacterium | reverse complement strand
TGCTGTAAGAAATGTCTGAAATCGAATCGGGAAGAAATAGCTGCAGCAAAATTTTCGCGTTTAGTCTCTTGGCTTAACGGTGCAATTTTATCGGTTGCAGGTTTTTGAGTATCTTGCTGTTTATTTTCTGCCATTATCTTAGTCCTGTTTTTATTTTATGCCAAAAAAAACCCGCGTCCTTTCGGTTGCGGGTTTGTCGGCTTTAGGCGTGGCGTTGATGCCTTTTCCGAAAGTTCTTGGCTAATAAATAGCCATCGCCAATTTCATCGAGTACTTCTTCATTTTCGAGCCATATTTCATTGATGAATTGTTCGACTACCAGTTTTTGTTTTTTTGTTAATTGACCAATCATTGATACTATTTTTGTATCAACTTCAGATTTATTCGTTTTCATATCGCCGTCGCCAGTAACAAGCCAACTTAAACTTACTTCCAGAACCTCAGCGATTTGCTTTATTTTTCTAGGCATTGCAGTATCGCCGCATTCGGCGGATTGCAATGATTGTTGTTTTATACCTATCATTTCAGATAGTTCAATTTGCGTTAAACCTTTGAATTCACGCGCCTGCTTGATTCTATTCCCTAGCGTTGACATAGCCCCCCCCCCCTAAATAAAAACTAACTAACCATTAACTAGGTGTAACTGTACAGTTAAAAACTGTAGGTTACAAACAGATTTAAACATGGTAAAAACAGATTTTTTCTGTACAGATTTAATAGGTAATTATCTTTACAAGACAGTTTTAAACTGTAATAATGCGTTAAATTAACTGTAATAGAGGGATTTATAAAAATGAGTATTGAACGCGCAATTAGCTACTTTGGGAGTCAAACAAACATGGCGATTGTGATTGATGTAACGCAACAGACTATCTCTGATTGGGTGCGAGGAAAGTTAAAACCATCAGTGAAGAATTCGGTAAAAATCGAACGCGCAACAAACGGCGCAGTCACGCGCCAACAACTGCGTCCCGATATTTTTGGAGAAATTTAATTAACGGACACACTTTTCTTTCACGCACAAAAAAACCAGCGGCTAGGCTGGTTCTATGTGTTTTTTTTTAATGCAGTAAATCTGAGGTAAATTATATATGAATTTGTACGACTATCAAGATGGCGCGATTAAAAACATCATTGCAAGCATTCGCAATGGTCACAAGCGCATTCTTCTACAGTCAGCAACAGGGTCGGGCAAAACGGTCATAGCTTGCGCCATGATTAAACGCGCTGTTGATAAAGGAAATAAAGTTCTTTTTGTTGCTCACAGACGCGAAATTTTACAACAAACATCTTCAAAACTTGACGCGTTTGGTTTAGACCATGGCATTATTATGAGTTCACACCCACGATATAAGCCTTCATGCCCTGTTCAAGTGGCATCCATACAAACGATTAGCCAACGGCACAAGCCAGAGGCGCAAGTGATTATTTTTGACGAATGCCACTTATCAATTAGCAAATCATTCAAAGATTTAGCCGCGCAATATCCTGATTCAATTTTAATCGGTTTATCCGCCTCGCCCGTTCGCCTTTCTGGTGAATCGCTTGGTGAAATTTACACCGATTTAATTCAAACCGTACCAGTTCAAACGCTTGTCGATAGAGGTTATTTAGTTAATCCGCGTGTATTCGCACCGTCGATACCAGACATGACAGGCGTTAAAGTTTCAAAGGGTGATTATGATGCCACTGAAACGGCTGAAATTATGGATAAACCAAAATTAACGGGTGACATTGTTTCGCATTGGCAACAACACGCCAAAGGTCGTAAAACAATCGTTTTTGCATCATCAGTTCAACACTCAAGACATTTAATGGACGCTTTCGTTAGCGCGGGTGTTTCGGCGCGTCACTTGGACGGTTCGGATAATAGTTTGCATCGTGAAAAAACAATTCAAGACTTTAAAGATGGCAAGTTTGA
>CAIRCR010000334.1 GCA_903877065.1 uncultured Pseudomonadota bacterium | reverse complement strand
TTTGAAAATGACGCATTAAAAGCAGTTTAATTTTATGTTGACCAAAATTTATTCAGATGACGTGCTTTACGCTCAAGTTTTTAAAATTACGATTCAAGTTGGTGAGAATCATAGTTACGGGTCAGGCGTTTTACTTACTGGTGGTCAATATATTTTGACTGCCGCACATTTGTTTTCTGAAAATCCTTCGTTATCTGATGTTCATGTTGTTAATGCTGCGGGTCAAACCGTGAGCGCGGCGGCTGAAATTTATTCACATCCAAATTGGGTCAATAATCCGACAAGCTACAATCACGATTTGGCGATAATAAAATTGGCACAGCCACAGGCAATCACCGCTGGTTATCAAATTTACCGCGCAACAACTGAAATTGGACAAACGTTTATTCGAGCGGGTTATTTTGGAAATGATTTAGTCGCGGGTAAAAATACTTATGATGCGTTAAGCGATATTGTTAACACATCGTACAGTAGTCATATTGAAGTCGGCTCACAATTGCTTTACGACTACGACGACGGTTCAATTCAACATGACGTACTTGGGCAGTTATTTAACTTGCCTAATTTAGGTTTGGGAAGCACAGAAACCATGTCACAAAGTGGTTTATCGGGTGGCGGGACATTTATTGACGGTAAAATTGCGGGCATCGGCAGTTTTATTTTTAGCTCTTCTTTGGATATTGACAGTGTGACCAATTCTTCGTTCGGTGAACTCGGTTCAGACACACGAATTTCGATACACGCGGATTGGATTGATTACATTACGAAAGGTAATCCAATTTACACCGCACCGACAACTAAATCAGAAGTCATGACGAATGTACCTGAACCGAATTACGGCTCAGTGGTAAATTATTTTTTTGCGGCATTTAACAATTGGTTAACACAAGATATTTCGTTTAATTTTCGTACATTAAATGGCACGGCGATTGCTGGTGAAGATTATGTGGCAACACAAGGGCAAATCACTTTGCATACAGGACAAAATCACGTTGCAATTCCAGTTGCTATTTTAGGTGACAAAATTGCAGAAGCTGACGAAACGTTTTTATTAGAAGTCAGCCAGCCAATTGGTTTTAATTTGCCAAATAATGCCCTTGTTTTAACCGCGACACACACCATTATTGATAACGACAAGCTCCTTTTTTAAGTATGCCATTTATGGCAATTGGCTTAGAAAATATGCAATAATGACCACTTTTATAAGTAAATTCTAGCTTTGTACAATATGAAAACACTCAACAAATCTGATTTAGAAGAAGCACTAAAATTATGCAAAGGCGCGTTTATTTCCGCTGCTGGCTTTAGTTTAGTAATTAACATTTTGCAACTCGTGCCAACTATTTATATGTTGCAACTGTATGATCGCGTTGTACCTACGGGTAATCAAGCGACCTTGGTAATGCTGACACTGATTATGATGGTGTTGTTTGTCACGATGGGAACATTGGAATGGGTTCGCTCACAAATTTTAGTGCGTGTCAGCACCCGTCTGGAAACATTACTCAATGAACGCTTATTCAAAGTCGCTTATAAACAAGCACTTTACACTGGCGGACAACGTGCATCATCACAGCCGCTCGATGATTTAACCGCATTACGTCAATTCATGACAGGCAACGGCTTATTCGCTTTTTTTGATGCCCCTTGGTTGCCAATTTATATCGCGTTAATGTTTGTATTTCATTCCATGTACGGCTGGATGGCAGTATTTACTGCTTTATTGCTAATTATCGTTGCAATTGTTCAAGAAAAATTCACCAGCAAAATGCTCAATGAAGCTAATAATTTAGCGATGGTTGGTCGTGGTTTGGTAAATAAAAATTTACGCAACGCCGAAGTTATTGAATCAATGGGAATGTTAAATAACATTCAACAACGCTGGTTAAAAGGCACAAATCAAGTGTTAGTTTTACAAGCCACTGCCAGTTCACGCGCTGGTTTAATTAGCGCAACTTCAAAACTCATTCGCTTGTCTTCGCAATCTTTAATTCTTGCTGTCGGTGCATATTTAGTTATCGAAAATGAAATTACCTCAGGGTTAATGATTGGTGGTTCGGTGTTACTCGGACGTGCATTAGCACCTATTGATATTGTAATTGGAACTTGGAAAGGCTTTATTAGCGCACGTGGACAGTATTCACGTTTGAACGAATTATTGCGTAACATTCCCGCCGATGCAGAGCGCATGACTTTGCCAACACCCGAAGGTAGTTTTCAATTTGAATCGGCTGTTGTGGCGCCTCCTGGAGCTAAAACCGCTGTATTGAAAGGCATCACACTAAACATTGCTAAAGGTGACGTACTCGGTGTAATTGGTCCAAGCGGCGCAGGAAAATCAACGTTTGCAAGAGCATTATTAGGCATTTGGCCTACAAATAACGGAAAAATTCGTTTAGACGGTGCTGACGTGTTTACTTGGAATCGAGAAGAACTTGGTCCTCACATTGGTTATTTACCGCAAGATATTGAATTATTTGAAGGCACAATCAGCGAAAACATTGCTCGTTTTGGCGAAATTGACCCCGAAAAAGTGGTCAACGCGGCAAAAATGGCAGACGTACACGATTTGATTTTGCACTTGCCAGAAGGTTACGACACCATGATTGGTGCGAGTGGCGGCAATTTATCGGGCGGACAACGCCAACGTGTAGGTTTGGCGCGTGCCTTGTATGGTGAGCCTCGCATTGTCGTTTTAGATGAACCAAACTCAAATTTGGATGAACTTGGCGAAGCTGCGTTGGGCAATGCCATTCAACGATTAAAACAAAAACAAACCACCATCATCGTAATTACACACAGAAACAATGTCTTGGCGAATGTGGATAAATTGCTCATTTTGAACGATGGTTTAGTTACTGTTTACGGTCCAAAAGATCAAGTCATCGCTCATTTACAACAACAGCAAGCTCAAGCTCAAGCGGCTCAGTCTGCTGCGCTTGCCAACTAAGAGGCTGTAAAATTATGAAAGCACAAGCAACACAATTGAATCAAGAAGTTGACGTTTCTCTCGTCACGAACGATGCACCGATTCGTGCCATTGGTATCGCAGTTTTAATTGGTACCGTTGGCATTTTAGGCACTTGGAGTTATTTAGCCCCAATTAGTAGCTCGGCGGCGGCACCAGGTTTTGTAACCGTAAAATCACACAGTAAAACCGTGCAGCATTTAGACGGTGGTATCGTTAAAGAATTGATTGCAAAAGACGGTGATATCGTTAACGAAGACGATGTACTTTTAATTTTAGATGGCACAGAAATTAAAGCACAGTTAGAAATTTTACGCGGTCAACAAATTACACTCGCGGCACAAACCGCACGTTTGAGTGCTGAGCGTGATCGCTTGGGGCAGGTTGTTTATCCCAAAGAAGTTCAAAACTTAAACGATGCGCGTGTGGTTGAAGCACGACAAGGCGAAAATCAAATTTTCAATGCACGAAAAACCGCACTTGATGGTCAAGTTCTGGTTTTAAACCAAAGAATTAGTCAATTAAATTCGCGTATTCAAGGTTTACAAGGTCAAAGAGAAAGTAAGCAAGAAC
>CAIRCR010000333.1 GCA_903877065.1 uncultured Pseudomonadota bacterium | reverse complement strand
GCTTGGTGAGCTTTGAAAGGCAATGCCAACTCATTTGTTAAACGGGTGAAATTCGGATTATTCACATAGGATAATGGACACAATGATTTCACCAACAAATTTTCTTTAATGTAGTGAACGTGTTTGTCATTATAAGACAGGTCACCATACGACTGATTGGTTCCTCGTGGCAACAATACCAAATCGCCAATGCGGTTACGGTAGCTATTAAATTCGTGCTCCTGCGCAAATTCGTCACTGTGGCGAGTATATTTATCAGCCCAGATATGTTCTACCTCAAACGGTTTTCCTTTTTCTGGTTGGTAGTAAGTAGCAAAACTGGTACTCATCCCTGATTGATGTTCTATCCAAGCCGTGATACGTGATAGTAGAAATTTAACAAAACGGTAGTTTTGACCATGTAAACGAAAGTCATCTATACCTGCGAAAGTTTCCTGCATTTCCGCAAGTTTTTTTGATAACACCTGCTTAAGTTCATTCAGATCTTTACCTCGAATCTCTTTAACTAGGCTATACATGGTATAGCGAATTGAGCTGGCCGAAAACTTACGGAAATTTACTGAACGGCGCACTACAAAAGATTCAATATACCGAGCAACAGTATTTATTTTGGCGAATACCGTTTCTTCATTATCACCCACGTTAAGCGGTGCCAACATGAGTGGAAAACTCAACGTAGGTGCAATTCCCCAGTGATGAATATAAAATACCTGCTCAAGTCTTAGATTTAAGCTTTTTTCTGCCTCAAGAATTTGAATGTAAGCCTTCAAGTAAAACTGAAATTCGGTATTCACAAACCTTTCGAAAGTTTTGCCGTTATCAATGTCTAAACCAACTTTCACTAAGTTATCTCGTACCCAGCTATGAAAATGGGTACCGATTTTCTCAAAATCCTCATTTTTGGAGCCGGCCTTACCTGGGCGAATGCTATCAGCATATTGTGCCCGTAACCATGATTGAAAAAAGCGCAGATCTTCATCCTTTTCAAAAGATTTCAAATCCATCATGGATTTTTTCCACAACTCATTGGCTTTTTGGCGTTTATCGGCAATGTCAAAACGTGACAGAACAAAGCCTTTCAACATTTCCGACGCCCTTAAATTTAAACCACGATCGTTCATAGTCTCGAAAATGGTGTACGCGTTCTCATCAGAATAGGCAATGATTTCCACCATAATGACGTTGTACTTCAACCAATCAATAAAGAACGGAAACGCCGCATTTTTTAGCTCGTCAGGAAAAGCCTCAGCAATTTCCTCATAGCGCTTGGCCATATTGATAGTAGATTCGTCATCGGTGTCTGTTTGAGAATAGCTACCGGTATTGAACAAAGCTTCTAGACAAGGGATACGTTCTTCTACCGTAATATTGAATGATTTACTGCCTCGTAATTCAGAGAAAATCATTGGCTCAATTTTCTCATTAAATCCCAGCTCTTTTTGAAGATTATGCAGATAAATCAGAAACAGTGTTAACGATGTCAGCCGTTGTTGACCATCGATAATGCTACGTTTTCCATCCTTGCTACTAATTACAAACGGGCCAAGGTAATAGTTATTATAATTTTCACCATGCTCTCTATTATGATTTGGCTCGTAATCATTCAAAAAAGCAGAGGTCAAGTCGGTTACTAGTTCTTCAATATGTTTTTCACCCCAACTATATTCGCGCTGAAAATAATCAACGGTGTATTTTTGCTCATTGAGAACATCAAATAATTTGCGGTGTTGAGCTTCAATTTTATTTTCTAATTTGCTCATTCGGATTCCTCCTTGATAAAGTAACACTGTTAATTTGAACACAATAACTAACACATCTACAACCAAATTAGATAAGTAAATTAACGTCACGGATGTGCTGACGCGCTTAAATTTAAAGCAAAGCATAATGCCACGCCCAATTTAGAAAAAATCAAAAACAAAAAAGGTGCTACGCGCTTAATTTAAAGGGGGGCTACTTGCCCGCCCCCCTCCCTTCCCCCCAGCGAGATTTGCTAAGGAGGCGGGCATCCATGCCCGCGAGTTTTAATTAGATTAAAAGCAAGAGCGGTTCAACAGTGGATGAAATTTTTTCTTGGTTTCTTCGCTCTGGCGTTTCGCGTTGGGGTGGTTGCCTGTCGTTCTTTTTTGCTTCGTTTTTTCGCTTTTCTGTTTTCCATTCCCCTCTGCGCCCCTTGTTTTTGCTCGGTTTTGTCGCTTTTTTTTGTTGCTTTTTATGTTTTTTACCGTTATAATTGTTTCGTGGTTTGGGTTTTTCCCTTTTGTTTTTTCCTTTTCTCTGGGGGTGTTTGTGGTTTCGGTTCCTGTTTGTTTTCGCGGTGGTGTTCTTTCTGTTTTTGCTTTCCGTTCTGTTGCCGGTTCTGCGTTGCGCTTTGGCTGTGTGTCTTGGTCTGTTGGGGGTTCTGCGCTGTCGTTCTCTGGCTCTTGCGTTCGCGCTGTTTTCGCCTCGTCTTCGGCGGCTTCTGCGTTCGCGTCCTGCTGGGCGGCTCGTGTTGGTTTCTTCTGCGCGGTGCGCTCTCAGGCGTCGGGTGGTTTTGTGGTGTCTGTGCCAGTGGCGGCTGTTCCGTCTTCGCGTCTTTTCTTTGCTGCGGCGGCGTTGTCTTCCTCGCTTTGCTAGTTCCTGCGCGGCTTGCGCCGCGCTTTCCTTTTCTTTTGGTGGGGGTGTTTGTGGGTTCTTCTGTTGTTG
>CAIRCR010000332.1 GCA_903877065.1 uncultured Pseudomonadota bacterium | reverse complement strand
GTTCTTGCTCATGTGTTGGCTGGCTACCAATTACGTTGTATCTAAAAGAAATGGTGACGCAACTCTTTAATACTGTTGAAAAATCTTCTAATGGTAACTTTCTATGTGCTGCAAATAACAAAGGGAACGGTTGTCTAACGCTAAACATTCGTAAATTTTGAACATAGCCTTTTAATACAGGCGACCATTGAGAAATTTCAGGATTGGTCAACGCTAAGTAAGTATCCATGTCTTCTTCCATTTCACGAAGCAGTTGAAAAATAGCTTCACGAGTTGTGACTTTGGCTCGAATGACCTTGAATAATTCAGATTGTCTAACAAAACTACGACGACTAAGCCAATGTGTACGCAGAAAATCAGGAAAACTTTCACTGCCTAGTCTTGTCACCATCGCCTCCCAACGTTCCTCTAAGGCATTCATTTCCTGTGGGTGTTGTTCATGTTCACGATGCAATACAGAAAACAGATAGTTTTTTAGCAGGTCTGTTGAAGATAAGCGAACGCCTCTCGCATTTAGCGTTTCAAACACTTTGTAGGCATTGAGTTCATCGGTAACGCTGATGACAGTGAAAAACAATTTGTCACTCATCGTTTCCACTAAGCTGGCTAATGCAACGCCTTCATCATTACTTACCTTTTTAGCATGATCGCGTACTCGTTTCTCAAACCATTCAAAGGCTTTTCGCAAACTATGTTCTGATGCACGAAAACCACGTTGAGGCAAATGTCCGAGAGGCACTAAATAAGTTTGGAAGTAATGATCGTTATTACGGTTAAGGGTTAATTTTGTTTTTGAAATGAGTGTAACGGGGTCAAGATAACCGATATACGTTTGACGGATTTGTTCTAATCGTCTTTGATTTTGCTGAGGGTTATTGTTGTTGTCTATGAGTTTTTGAAGATTTTTTAACGCGGCAAGCACAATCAAGGTTAAGGTCGTTAAACGTTGTTGACCGTCAATCACATCAAAACTTTTTTCATCTTGAGATTGCAACACTAAATATCCCATGTAATGCGCTGGCTCACCGTTTTCTTGAATTGTTCCTAAAATGTCCATCCATAAATCTTCCCATTCATCATCTGTCCAACTGTAATCCCTCTGAAAACGTGGGATGCGATAAGTTAGACCGTTACCAATGAGCTTACGGTAAGTATTATTTTCTGTTTTAAAATTTGTTGCAGACATTTTATGTTCCGTTATGTGAGATTCCAGCGAATAACAAATAAGTCTTCCGTTTGATTCGATTGATTCAATTTGCTTTCTAATTTTTCAATTAGTTTTTCCCTGCGTTCATCGACTTCATCTTGTCTGTCGAATAGTTCTCTACGCTGTTTATTGCGAGTGCGCTCTAATTCGTTTTGCTGTTTTTGCCACGATAGTTTTTCTTCCAATGTGGGCGCTATTTTTGCTTGACGGCGAATATCTTTTATTTGTAAATCAATGTCTTTAATGCTTTGTTCGAGTCCATATTTTAAATCATCAACCCAATGGTCGAGTTTATTCACTTCTTCTTCAAAAAATAATAAATTACGATTATTAATAATTTTAGTAATGTTATTTTGCTCAGATGTAAGTATGTTATCAATATCGGTAGTAACTACAAGGCTTTTTTGCTCGCAATTCAATACGGGTAGTTGCATCAATTTTTGAGCTGTTTCCGATGGCAGGATCTCGCCACTGTCTGTTTTGGCAGCAAATAAAATATATTCTTCTTTGCGCTCAAGTGAATCAACGCTGAATAATTGGATTTTAAGAACGCCTGATTGACCAAGTAATGATTCTATAACGCTTATTTTTGCGCCATGGGCTTGGTAATTGAAGCTAATGTGTGCGGGTGGTGTTGCTGCATTTTTTGCACTGTCGATAACCCATTCACCCAATGGATGATTTAATCGATAGACGTGTATATTAGCATTGTCGGCTTGGTTTTTTTGTTTTGCTATTAACTGATAGTGACCAATAGGGGTCTGATCTGTAACGGTTTGCTTTAGATTGAAACGATGCTCTGTATCATCGAAAGTCGCTTGTTTTTTTAGTAGATGTTTTGTTAACTGCCAAAATAAACGGCTGATTTTATCTAATCGTTGTTCGGCTTGATTGAGCTGTAAACGCAATAAATCATGTATATCTTCATCAAAATTATCAAGTAATTGTTTTT
>CAIRCR010000331.1 GCA_903877065.1 uncultured Pseudomonadota bacterium | reverse complement strand
TTCTAATTTTGCTAACGTACTTTGTATAAGAGGTTCTGAATTTAGATACTGGAATGAAAACAAAGGCTCAACAGCTTCTGTTAGAAAAATAAAAATATCCAGCTTAGAAAATCGAAAGCTAATTGATGGCGATATTCTTGTTGAAATATCAGGTGGAGGTCCAGAACAGCCAGTCGGCAGAACTGTTTTGATTGATAAAACTGTTTTGTCATTTTCAAAAGAAATTCCGAAAGTTTGCACGAATTTTTTAAGATTATTGAGAACAACTGAAAATTTTGATTCAAACATTTTAAATCTATATCTCACATTTTTCTATTGCAGTGGAAAGATTAGGGATTATCAGGGCGGAAGTAATAATTTAAGAAATCTTCGATTTAATGATTATCTTGAATTAGACATACCTTTTCCCCCACTTCCCGAACAACACCGCATCGTTGCCAAAATCGAGGCGTTATTTTCAGAATTAGACAAAGGCATTGAAAGCCTAAAAACTGCCCAGCAACAATTAAAAATCTATCGTCAAGCCTTTTTAAAACACGCTTTTTCAGGGAAATTAACGGAGCAATGGCGAGCAGAAAACCAAGATAAATTAGAAGCCGCAGAAGCGTTATTACAACGCATTCAAACGGAACGTGAGCAACGTTATCAAGACCAATTAAACGAATGGGCAACCAACGGAAAAAAAGGCACAAAACCGAAAGCTCCGAAAGTTTTACCGCCGCTTACTGATGAAGAATTAGCGCAGTTGCCTGAGTTGCCAGCTGGGTGGGTTTATTTACGAACTGAGGATATTTCTGATTTCGTAACAAAAGGAACTACTCCTAGCAAGGAATTACTTTTTGATGGGAATGGAGAAATACCATTCATCAAAGTTTATAACTTAACCAAGACTGGTTTTTTAGATTTCTCAGTGAATCCAACTTTTGTGAATAAAGAAACTCATCACGGTTTTTTATCGCGTTCTAAAACTTATCCTAATGACGTACTGATGAATATAGTTGGACCGCCATTAGGAAAAGTTTCAATTGTTCCTGATACTTATCCTGAATGGAATATCAATCAAGCTATGGTTAGATTTCGTACAAAAACGGTTTCTAATAAATATCTGTGCTTGTTTTTATTATGGGAACATACGATAAGATTGATGAGTAAAAAAACAAAAACAACAGCGGGGCAAGTTAATCTAACTTTAGAAATATGCAGAGATATAAAAATTCCAGTTTGCGGCATTGAAGAACAAAAGGAAATTCAAACAGAATTAGAATCACGATTATCAATCACAGACCAACTCGAACAAACCATCACAACCGCATTGCAACAATCTGACGTGTTGCGGCAATCCATTTTGAAAAAAGCCTTTTCAGGTCAATTAGTTTCACAAGACCCAAACGACGAACCCGCCAGTGTTTTACTTGAACGCATCAAAGCGGAAAAAGCTACCTCTAAAAATGGGTGATGACCTTGAATTATGAATTAACCGCACACGCAAAAGAGAGTTTGCACAAACGCTCAAACATCAGTTTGGAATGGTTGGAGCGAGCAATCACAATGCCTGAATTAGTTTATCCAGACAAAATAGATGCAGAATTAGAACATCGCTTACTAAAAATTGATGAATACGAAGGGCGAGTATTGCACGTTATTGTGAATCCAAACGTTGACCCAAACCGTGTGATTACCGCATTTTTTGACCGAAATATGAGAAACAAATTATGAAACTAAATATCGATGAAGTGGCAGACGCATTGCATTTACAGTTAGCAGATGTTGAGGTTGTTGAATCCGAGGAAATTGCAGCAGGAATTATTGTTGATTACGATTCAGCAGGTGAAGTAGTTGGCTTGGAAGTTTTGCATTTAAGTAAACGCATTCATCCTG
>CAIRCR010000330.1 GCA_903877065.1 uncultured Pseudomonadota bacterium | reverse complement strand
TAGAAACATATATAAATCAGCATAATGCAAAACAGATGACCGAGATTAAAAAGGCTCGACAACATTTCTCAGAGATGAAAATAAGAGAGAACATCATAAAAATAAGAGGATCGAAAGAATTTAAGTATGGAATGCCGATTGGAGTAATTAAAAAAATGAAGGAGACAATAGAAGGATTACCAGCTGCAAAAATCTGAGATTTGAAAAGGCAGGGTTACACATCAACTTACTCCTTCCCCAATAGAGATTTTACAGATTCGCTGCACCCCTTACAAATAAAGGTCTCCAGAGATTTATGAATTACGAACAACTTACTTCACACGTTTTATTTTATCGATATTTGACATCGAAAAACGACCCTCTTCATGGTTTGTACTGAATGGATAAAAAGTTTTGGCGTTCAATTTTGTGTTCGCAAAACCTTAATTAAATCAATGTATTATTACAAAAGATGTTAAAAATTCTAAAAACTTAATCAAAATATCGAGTAGTTATTAACCATACAATTCACGCATAGCGAGGCTTTGACGACGCGGAGACATCAAAGCAAAATGCTGAATTTTAGACGTGACTTTCCTGTAGAAAGCATTTTTTCGATTTTTGAAACCTCCAAAATCACAAGGATCGTCAGGGAAAAAAGCAAAATAATTTTCGTTTACTGTTTCTAATACCGTATTGACACCATCAATACCGTGACGACGTGCCTTTTCAAGTAATATACCGCGAGCATTCATCATCACCAACACGAGCCATTGGCGAAAATCAATTTCAGCAACTACTTTTTTTACAGGTTCTTCGAGTTCCTGTGAACCTAAATCTTCATCTGATAATTCTAATTCACTGATTTTAAAGTGTTTATGACGTGTAAATAATTGACGTTGCCCTTTGAATGCCTTGCGATATGCTAACCATAACGCTCTGAACTTGGCTTTAGAATCGTCATCTTTATTATCATCAGCAATTGAATAACCGCGCACAAAATCAAACGGCGAATAACGGAAATTTTCACCGTCACTGCGAGCCTTTTTCAAATGCCATTTGGTCATCTCGTGTTCAGTCTGCCAGCCCATAACCTCACGTCCTTGTGCATTTTCAACTGAACGAATTTCTTTATGTTTTTTCAAATACCCCATGATGTCAGCATCATTGATGTCTGATTCGGATTTAGCAAAATACTCAGCTACCGCTTCAATACTGGCTTGGGTACTCGGAATAATGTTGCAACCAAACGCCTTGCGATTCGGAGCGTCAAAGCCATTTTTCAGCACCGCCGCCGTCCATAAATCAAACAAAGTATTTGCTAAAAATTCATGCTCTAACAAAACCGAACTTTCAAAGAAATTCAACACATGAATGTGCGGATGAAAGCCATTTACCAACGACCACGTTACCTCTGTCCCCCTTGATGAACCACAGGCTTCGAGCTTTTTCATAACGCCTTTATAATCGCGTGTACGGGTCATGTCGTTATAGCATTTCATCAATCGTTTTCTAATATCACCTAAATCATCGTATTTTGAGTGTGGGATGGTAAATAACGATGCAGTGACAGTATCGGTATGGAATTTATTAAAATGAGCGTTAAGGAGCATTGAAAGCCCTTTTTTACGACGTTCTGATAATTTACGACCACAAATAGGGCAACCCCAGATATTGTGACAACACATTACGCCTTGGTAACTAACAGAATCTTTATAATCGATGATTTTAACCGCACTATTAGCGTTGTCATCGGAACAAAAATCGTCACCAAATATCTTTTTGCGTAACTGCTCACCCATCACGCGCTTGCCACAATTGCCAGCTAAGGCTTTATCCGTTCCTTTAGGTAAAAATTCGGTATTTGCCTCCATCTTGGCAATAACAGACGACAAAATATAGCTTTCTAAGACTACCGACGGCGTTTTTAACCCTGAAAAGGCTAAAGCATCGACATTAGAGCAAAATTTATCCTCCCCAGCAGAGGTTGAGCGGTCAACTTCTGACTTTAGCGAATCCTGAAAGCCACGTGGGAGTAAGCCGTCCCCAATGTTTCTATTATTAGCAAGGGGGTCAAAATCTGTCTTTTTAGTAGGCGCACAGCCGCACTGACAATTTGAAGAATGTGAAGTAATAGCTGTCTGAACTACCGCATCGTGTGCGACAGTTTTAGTGGCTAAATGACCTCTAGTGTTAAATGGATATGCCACGAGAAACGTCTAATCTGCAATGAAAATGCAATAGAACGTAACGGCTAAGATGCCGATGTGATGGCTTAAATGTTGGTATTTGATTCATGGAATGTTGCTCTAAATAGTGAATTAGGCAACCGATTTAGCGGATGGTAGTCTGATGCTACCTTTGAAATGAAGGCTAGATTTGAGTATATTATCAGTGCCTGTTTTCTATTCCGAGTATAAGTCGGTTGTGAAAATTAAGTCGGTGGTCGCTTTACAGGCTTCCATACAACTAGGCAAAGATTAAACCAAATTTGGCTGAAAGCAAAAGACCCGTTGTGATTCGTCACGCGGGTTTTTGTGATTCTACCCTCTCAAAATCAGTAACCACGAGCAACTCAAAGGGTTTAGACATTCAAAAAATATCTAATGCAACTTGAAATCAATGCCGAATAAACCGCTACAGGCACTCAAAAACGTGACATGACTTTCATGCAGTGTCATTATCACCCTGATTACTTTTTTCCGAACGCAACCGAACGTCATAGAGAACCGCAACCGAACTCAAAACCGAACTAGCCGAACGATGCAACCATTTACCCTATCTCAAGCAGCAAAAGAAAGTAAAAAGTCTAAGTCAACAATATCGGAAGCCATAAGTAGCGGAAGGTTAAGTGCATTTAAAGATGACAACGGTCATTACCAAATAGACCCTTCTGAATTATTCAGGGTGTACCCGCCGAACGTTCGGAAATCTGTGTTGGAAACCGCAACCGAACCCAAAACCGAACTAGCCGAACGCGAGCTTTTGAATCAAAAAATAGAGTTTTTAGAGCGACAATTAGAACGCGAGAAAGAATTTGTCCTTTCATTGGAAAAAAGATTAGATGATGAATCGGCAGAACGTAGAAAATTAACTGCATTGCTTACGCATCAACCACAACTTAGAATCGCTGAATCTAAAGGCAATAAGTTATGGAAAAAGATATTTAAGAAATAATTATCTTGAATTCCAGCATCAACGTAGCTCGAACTGTATTAAAGGAAAAAAAGTAATGCCAAAACTAACTTGGATAGGCAAAGAAGCCGTCGAAAAGCATCATCAAGACGTACCCACCCATTTATTAGAACCTGTCCCCGAATTATCCTGTGGCGATTCTGACAGCGGCAATTTAATCGTTCAAGGCGATAACTTAATCGCGCTTAAAGCCTTATTGCCACGTTACGCAGGCAAAGTGAAATGTATTTACATTGACCCGCCGTACAACACAGGTAACGAAGGTTGGGCATATAACGACAACGT
>CAIRCR010000329.1 GCA_903877065.1 uncultured Pseudomonadota bacterium | reverse complement strand
AAGCATAAATATTTCCCTCAAAAGCAAAAATAATGCTGGTGGTAGGTTTTTTTTTGTAGTGAATGCGACGAATTAAAAAACGTGTTTCATCCAGTTCACTGCGCTTGCAGATAGGTTTCAATTTATCGTTGGCCATCTACTCATCCTCCACTACATCTAAACCACGAAACACATTGCATCGTTTGAATACGTCAAGACTTGGTTGTAACTGTTTTTGTACGCAAAATTTAGAAACTAATTTCGTTAAACCTTTGATGTCTCGCCCAGTTGCAGTGGGGAAAATTTCAACCAGTTGTTCTACCAATGCGGCATCTAATGGCAAATTGAATTGAGTTGTCATCACTTGCCAAATTTTTCGACGATCATTCGCATTCGGTGTGTGATATTTAATCATTGCAATGCAGCGTGAAATAATGGCTTCGTCTATGTCATCAACCCGATTTGTGGTTAAAAACAACAAACCATTGAAATATTCAAGCACGCGCAAAAACACTCCGACCACAGCGTTCGACGCTAAATTGTCATTGCGCCGTTTGATATAAACATCTGCCTCATCAATGAGCATCACTGCGCCCCAACGTTGAGCGCGAATGAACGTATCTTTCAGAACTTTTTCCATTTCGGCAACGTTCAAACCCAATTGCCCAGAATGCACACGATACAGCGGACGTTTAATAATTTCTGAATAAACCTCTGCGGTGAGCGTTTTGCCAACCCCCGCAGGACCTGCACATAAAACCGTCGTCCCACCTGATTTTCCCGCCACAATGTCATCCATCAACATATCCATTTCAGCGGTCAAAATATCAATCAAATCCGTTTGTTCAGGCGGCAAAATTAACTTTTGTTTTAATTCTGGCTGATATTCATACGGTTTTATATCGTCAACATGCACCCAAACATGGTGATGCAATTCCAAATGAAACATCAAAATGTAGCCATGAATTGGCAACTCGGTGAACAAACCTTTTGGAATTTCTTCTTTTGTAGATTCCATTGCCTCTTCGGTTTTTTCGTTATAACGCATACTTTTCGCGGCTTTACGCAAGTATTTACCGAGAACATCGCCAGTAAGTTCTAGCGTTAATGCACGGTCACTCAAGATATTTTCATCATTGACCAAACGACAGGCTTCTCCTGCTGAGGATAAAACGACGGTATTTTTTCGTGACCATTCCGTGTTTCTGTGGCTGGCTGTCGGGTCTTCAGCGTAAATAGCCGTCCCCCAGCCTGAAAACTGCTCGCCATAACGTCCACGCCAATCAAAATAACGCCCCGCCGCTTCGTCATACGTTGCAATCAATTCAGGCGTTTCCTTTAAATAATTTTTTTCAATTAACATTTCAGGAATCGTTTTTCCTGCAATGTCTTTTCCGCGAATAACCAAACTTTCAATGGCAATTTTTCCACGTGAATTTGCCTTCAGTTCAATCATAATTCGCCCCGTTTCTTCTTCAGACGGCGGTGTAAAATCAATTCGCGTAATCAAATACGCATTGATTTTTCCTTTTCCATTCGCGTGAAAAAGCCAGCCACGTTGTGCATTTTCAATCAAATACTGCACGATATTTGGCAACAACATTTCCAATTGCTGAGCGTCATAACGTTCGCCTTCGTAAATAAGCGCGTTTTTTATTGTGAGCAACAATGCGGCTTGGCTTTGCATCACATTACCCACCTGCTGATAATGGTCATACAAAAACTGCCATTCATTCACATCGAGTTGATGATAAAAAACTTCGACTTTGTTAGCAAAACGCAGTTGCTCTTTAAGAAAAGCCAAATTAGGGAATGTTTGAGTTAAATTTTCGACATGACTGCGTTCAATGTGTAATTTCATAAATTACCTGTGGCTGCATAAAGAATCTCAGCAATATGAAGAGGCTTGTTAAAACCGCCATTACCGATTTGTTGTTGGCAAGAAAAACCATTTGTAATAATGCCAGCTCGTGGTTCGCTGCGTAATTTTGGAAATAGTGCTTGCTCCGCCATAGCTTGTGAATGTTCATAATGCTCGGCTTCCAAACCAAAATGCCCCGCCATGCCACAACACGATGATTCGATTAACTCAAAATCGAGTCCTTCGACGGTTTTCAACACTTTTCGCATCGCTTTCATTGCGCCGACTGCTTTTTGATGACAATGCCCATGAACTAACATTCTTTCGGAATTCATTTTGAAAGGTAATGTCCAACGTTTTGCCGTTTGTTCTT
>CAIRCR010000328.1 GCA_903877065.1 uncultured Pseudomonadota bacterium | reverse complement strand
CGAAGAATTCAAAAAATCAAATGGCGTTGACCTTCGCAATGATAAAATGGCGCTGCAACGTCTCAAAGAAGCTGCAGAAAAAGCAAAGATCGAGCTTTCATCAACAACAGAAACTGAAATCAATCTTCCATACATCACCGCCGATGCAACAGGCCCTAAACATCTTGTCATAAAAATGAACCGCGCCAAGCTTGAAAACTTGTGCGAAAACATTTTCAAACGTTTATTCGAACCTTGTAAAAAAGCCATCGCTGACGCAGGCGTCGATGCATCAAAGATCGACGAAGTTATCTTGGTCGGTGGTTCAACCCGTATTCCAAAAGTCAGCCAACTCGTCAAAGAGTTCTTCGGCAAAGAACCGAACAAATCAGTCAATCCTGACGAAGTGGTTTCAGTCGGCGCAGCAATTCAAGGCGGCGTTTTGACCGGTGAAGTCACCGACGTATTGCTCCTGGACGTTACCCCACTGTCACTCGGAATTGAAACAATGGGCGGTATAGCAACCAAGTTAATCGAACGCAACACCACCATCCCAACACGCAAAGCACAAGTCTTTTCAACCGCTGAAGACAGCCAAACCGCCGTTGATATCCATGTCGTTCAAGGTGAACGAGAATTTGCCAAAGACAACAAAACACTCGGCCGCTTCCGCCTGGACGGTATCCCAGCCGCACCGCGTGGCGTTCCTCAAATCGAAGTCGCATTTGATATCGACGCTAACGGCATCGTACACGTTTCCGCAAAAGATATGGGCACAGGTAAAGAACAAAAAATCACCATCTCCGGCGCATCAGGCCTCTCAAAAGATGAAGTCGACAACTTGGTCAAACAAGCAGCAATGCACGAAGCTGAAGATAAAAAACAACGCGAAACCGTTGAAAAGCGTAATCACCTTGATCAAATGATTATCCAGATCGAAAAAACGCTGAGCGAAAATAAAGACAAACTTCCTATCGCCGAAATCAACAAAGTTGAAGCTGCAATAGAAGAAGCGAAAAAAGCGCTCAACGAACAAGCCAGCGATGCCCAAGCATTGCAAAAAGCAACCGATGAGCTTATGCAAGCATCATACAAAGTGGCAGAACTTCTTTATAAAGACAAACAACCAGGAACGGCAGGACAAGGCACGCCACAAGAACCAACTGACGAACCAAAGAAAAATGATTCCGGTTCAGGACCAATCGACGCCGATTTCGAAGAGAAGAAGTAAACAGCTTTTAAATCGAACCGCTTACTTAAAGGCTCCGGGATTTTCCCGGAGCCTTTCTTTTTGTGATACACTTAAAATGTCGTATCACAATCTATTGAGAGGTATGGAATGAACTACACAATAAAATTAATTATCGCAATCATCATAGCAACGCTCGGTATCATGGGCTATATCAAATGGCACCACGGCATATCGAAGGATAAACAAGCCTTATTTAAAACCGAACAGATTTCCAAACAAACAATCAACCCGATCTTTCACAACACCTGCCCACATTGTTAAATCAGAGCTACAAAACCTCTCCTGATTTTGAACAGCTTCTGAAGCTGAGCT
>CAIRCR010000327.1 GCA_903877065.1 uncultured Pseudomonadota bacterium | reverse complement strand
CATAATCACGATGCTATACAGCTAGGATTACATAACGTTTCTGAATTTGAACTAAGTTCAGATTTCACAGACATCTGTTAATTTAGCTGAAATCCAAGAGTTAAAGAAAAATGCACAAGTCACACAAGTCAACGCGATTTATTGCGCCATAATACAGGGCAACAAGGACGAATAAGCCAAAACAGTATGACAGGTATTACTTTTGATTTATCCGCGCCTATACGATAAAAAACGCGCTTAAAATTCACCTCGTTAAAATTACCTATGAAATTAACAATAAAACAAAAAGCCTTTTCTGAGTTTTACGCCACGAATGGCAATGCCGCAGAATCGGCAAAACTAGCGGGCTATAGTGAAAAAACAGCAGAACAGCAAGGCTACCAGCTACTACATAAAACTTCAGTAAAGGAATACCTTGTAACGCTAACTAGCACGGATACTAAAAACCGCATTATGGACGCGATAGAGCGGCAAACATTTTTAACCGATGTTATTCGCGGCGAGATAAACGAAGGCGAAAATACGGCAAAATTGAGCGACAGAATTAGAGCTTGTGAGCTACTTGGCAAGATGCAGGGGGATTTTATGGACAGGCAAAGTATTCAGTTGACGAGTGCTGACTACGACCGTGAGCGAGAGGAGATCATCGCGAGGATATTAGCTTAACGAGATAGGCGGCACGCTATGAAGTAACCACTTCACTAACAACCAAAACGTCAAAATGCAAAAAGATAATTTTTTAACGAGTTTACGCGAAATAATTACCGCACAGGATATTGATGTTTTTATTGTCGAAAAAATCATTGAAAGCACACGAAAAACTTGGGGCGGCTCTCCGATTTACATCAAAAAAACGACTGACCTGGATTATCGCAACGCAGAAATACTCCGCAAATTTAACGGGCGAAATTCGCGCCAACTTTGCAAAGAATACGATCTTTGTTACCAACAAGTTTGTAAAATTATTTCACAAGGCAGAAAACTACAAAGGAATCGCAACACATGACATTTAAAGAATTTTTAAACGCAGAACAAGAAGAACCGATAGTTTTGACAGACGAAGAGGAGCAAGCGTTACTCGATGAGAATGCGCGACTTATCGCGGAGGTAGAAAGGCTTAAAATCGTACTGGACACGGCACAAAAAACAGCGCGAAAGTTAGGTGTTAAGGCTTTATTTGCTGTATTAGATCGCGAGTATAACGAAACAAACACCGCCTTATATTTTGAACTCGATGATGAGCAGTTTGCTTTTATATCCGCTGAAATGCTGTCATTTAAGTCCAAAAAATACCCCGTCAAAAGCGTAATGATCCACTAACCCACTAGGAGTAAATAGCATGACAAAAAAAGAAATTATTGAATTAAGAAGTAAAATCGTTGACGCAAAATCGAAAGTTTCAAAACTAGAAAAGTTACTGCAGGACAACGCAGGAAAAGAATTTGAGTTACTAACGCCTAGATTGAACGAGCAAAAGAACAACCTTTTGATTGAGATACAACTAGGCGCCGACAAATCGCACGAATTGGCACAAATTGAAGAACGCATTATTGATGCAGTGAAAATTGACCACAAAAACAAAGACGAAGAAGCCAAACGCGGCGATTTCATTAAAACCATTCAAGCGCGTATCGATGCAGAAAAAGAGGATTTAAGCGGTTTTATTGATCAATACAAAACAATGGCAATTGGGTTTTTACTGGAAAAGGTAGCAGAAAAAGAAAATGAGATTAAGTTAAACGAATGCGCTAGAAGTAAGTTAATTATTGAAGCTGACGCAATTGAATCAGCAATAACTATATTTGACGGCGGAAAATATGCAAGCATCTCAGGGATTACCGACAATAAAGAACGTGTGTTTGAATTATGGAGAACTAAAATTGGAGGACATGATACCGATCCGTTAGAAATAGAAACCCAGAAAGAATTTACCGTACTAATGGATTATCTCAAAAAACAAGGCATCGAAGAAATCACCCAGTAGCCAATAAGAACCGTCGAAAGGCGGTTTTTTT
>CAIRCR010000326.1 GCA_903877065.1 uncultured Pseudomonadota bacterium | reverse complement strand
TTGGAATTCCACCTGCATTTTCAGCAGGGAAAAATTTGAAATGATCTAAACCGTATTCCATACCGAGCATCAATTCAGACAAACTCGAAATTCCTGGAATTAAAGCAATTTCACTCTTTTGTGCCGCGGCAAGTAAAGTTGCCGTTAAACCTGGACTAATCGCAAAAACAGCACCCGCTTCTTCAGCGGCTTTCAATTGTTCAGGCGTTAAAATCGTACCTGCACCTACAATCGCTTCGGGAACGTCTTTTGCAATTGCACGAATCGCCTCTAACGCAATCGGCGTGCGTAACGTAATTTCTAAAACTCGAATCCCTCCTGCAACAAGAGCTTTTGCTAATGGCACAGCGTTTTCTAAATCATGAATTACCATTACTGGCATGACAGGACTTGCGTTTAAAACGCTTGATGGTTGAATTTTCCAATGGTTAAGGCTCATCTTTAACATCCTTTAGTTTTTGATTAAGAGAATTACAGTAATTTCGAGGCACATTATCGCAGAACTCAACTGTTTTAACAGTCTCAATGCGTGAAATGGAATGTTCTATAACGCCAACAAATCTAAATTTGCATCGGCAATAGCATTCGGTTCACGCAACAAATTTACAAAATTAAACAAATTTAGATCCGCTAATTGAGATGGCGCAACGTTTTGTAAACTGGTGAAAATTGTTTCTAAGCGACCTGGAAACTGTTTATCCCACGTTTTCAACATTTCTTTCATTGCTTTACGCTGCAAATTTTCTTGTGAACCGCATAAATTACACGGAATAATTGGAAATTTTTTAAACGCGGCATAACGTTCAATATCTTTTTCACGGGTGTAGGCAAGCGGACGAATAATGATATTTTTTTTGTCATCGCTGAGTAATTTCGGTGGCATGGCTTTAAGTTTGCCGCCGTAAAAAATATTCAAAAAAAACGTTTCCAAAATATCATCTCGATGATGCCCCAGCGCGATTTTAGTCACATTATTTGCTTCAGCAAAACCGTACAACGTGCCGCGCCGTAAGCGTGAACACAATCCACACGTCGTTTGTCCTTCAGGAATTACCCGTTTAACAACGCTGTAAGTGTCTTTTTCGATAATGTGATACGGCACGCCAAGCGTTTCAAGATAGTGCGGTAAAACGTGCTGGGGAAAATTGGGTTGTTTTTGATCTAAATTTACCGCCAACAACTCAAAATCGACAGGCGCAGTTTTTTGTAAATTCAACAACACGTCGAGCAACGTATAAGAATCTTTGCCGCCCGACAAACACACCATAATTTTGTCGCCATTTTCAATCATGTTGAAATCAACAATCGCGTCACCGACTGTGTGACGCAATCGTTTTTGGAGCTTGTTAAATTGATAACGTGTTTTTTGGTTTAAATCAGAAACTTCAGACATTGAAAACCTGAATTAGAGTTAGAAACAAAAAGTGCCTGATGACAGGCACTTTGAAAAATAGCGATACAGCAGAAATGCCGATTAGCCTTTGTAGCGTTGAAAAATTAGTGTTGCATTTGTGCCGCCAAAACCAAAACTGTTGGACATAATCGTGTTTAACATCACATTGTCTTGGCGTTCACGGACGATGGGAATGCCAGCCGCATCAGCGTCTAAATGAGTAATATTTGCCGATGCACTCAAAAAATTGTCACGCATCATCAATAACGAATAAATCGCTTCATTTACGCCCGCCGCGCCCAATGCGTGACCTGTTAATGATTTTGTTGAACTTACCCATGGCATATTTTGATTACTAAACACGCTACGCAACGCGCCTAATTCTTTGGTATCACCTACTTGCGTACTTGTGCCGTGTGCGTTGATGTAGTCAATTTTCCCCTCAACGGTTGCCATCGCTTGTTGCATACAACGCACCGCACCTTCGCCTGATGGTTGAACCATGTCGTAACCGTCAGAAGTTGCACCATAACCTACGAGTTCAGCGTAAATTTTCGCGCCACGCGCTTTGGCGTGTTCGAGTTCTTCAATCACTAAAACACCGCCACCACCTGAAATCACAAATCCATCACGACTTTCATCGTAAGGACGTGAAGCAGTAGTTGGCGAATCATTATATTTTGAAGACATTGCGCCCATTGCGTCGAATAACACGGACATTGTCCAATGCACTTCTTCGCCACCACCTGCAAAAACAACGTCTTGCTTGCCCATTTGAATCAATTCCATGGCGTGACCAATGCAATGTGCGCTTGTTGCACACGCAGACGTAATCGAATAATTCACGCCTTTGATTTTGAAAGGTGTCGCTAGACAAGCCGTATTTGTACTCGACATCGCACGCGGCACGCGGTAAGGACCTACTTGCTTAACGCCTTTTTCACGCAAAATATCAGCCGCTTCAACTACATTCGCTGTCGAAGGACCACCTGAACCCATGACTAACCCAGTGCGAAAATTAGAAACGTCACTTTCTTCCAAACCCGAATCATCAATGGCTTGCTGCATTGCAATGTAATTAAACGCCGCACCATCACCCATAAAACGGCGAATTTTGCGGTCAATTAAATTATCGATATTGATGTTAATTGAGCCTTCGACGTGACTACGCAAACCCATTTCTTTATAAATTTCAGAAAAAACGATTCCAGAACGCCCGTCTTTCAAGGCTTCAATAACTTCTTGTTGATTATTTCCGATGCTAGAGACAATGCCCAAACCAGTAACTACCACGCGCTTCATTTGTTTAGCCCTTAAAAATTTTCTGTCGAAGTAAACAAGCCAACACGCAAATCGGTGGCTTCATAAATGACTTTGCCGTCCACTTCCATCGTTGCATCTGCAATGCCCATGACTAATTTACGCATAATGACACGCTTCAAGTTCACTCGATAAGTGACTTTTTTTGCAGTCGGTAAAACTTGCCCTGTAAATTTCACTTCGCCAACACCGAGCGCACGACCTTTTCCAGCACCACCAAGCCAGCATAAATAAAAACCGACGAGTTGCCACATCGCATCTAAACCTAAACAACCTGGCATAACGGGATCACCCTGAAAATGACAATCAAAAAACCATAAATCGGGTGTTATATCGAGTTCAGCAGTAATTTCGCCTTTACTGAACGTGCCGCCTTCGTCAGAAATATGTGTAATTCTGTCCATCATTAACATATTCGGTAATGGCAGTTGGGCATTTAATGGACCGTATAATTCGCCTCGACCAGACTGAAGTAATTCCTCACGGGTGAAGCTGGATTTTTTTTGCATGAGTATTAAAACCTTTTTGTAATTATTCTTATTGAGTTACTGCGTGTCATTATCTAACAGTCACTGAAAAAAATCAGCTCAATTTTTAAGGCGCAATCTGCAAATTTAGATTCGCACCACGTTGTTTTTTGAGTCAGATTTTACTGCTCTTCGAGTTGCACATCTTTGAGCAAACCTAAATGTTTTACGTCAATTTCAAAGTGCAAATGTGTATCGCCAAATTCATCCATGTTTTCGTCAAGAATTTGCGCGTATTCAAAAAGTTTTGCACGAATACCGCCTTGATTTGGCGACAGCGTGCAACGACGACGAACTTTGGTACAGGCGAATTTTTCAACCAAAACATCGAATAATAAATTTATGCCGTCGCCCGTCACTGCTGATAACCAAACACGAATTGCATTGCCTTCGTCATCTCTTTCAACGTGCGGCGAAATGTTGTCAAGCAAATCAATTTTGTTAAAAATTTCTAAACGTGGAATTTTCGCTGCGCCAATATCATCTAAAACCAACTCAACTTGTGCCATTAAATCTTCGCGGTCTTCAGCGGCAGCATCAACAACGTGTAAAAGTAAATCGGCTTCCAAGGCTTCTTGCAAAGTCGATTTGAATGCGGCAACTAATTCGTGCGGCAATTGACGAATAAATCCAACCGTGTCGGCAAAAACAGCTTCAGCATTATTAGGTAACAGGCAACGCCGCAAAGTAGGGTCTAACGTTGCAAATAATTGATCTGCGGCGTAAATGTTCGCCCCTGTTAATGTATTGAATAATGTCGATTTACCTGCGTTGGTGTAACCAACCAATGAAATTGTCTGTGTTTCGCTTTTTTTACGTTGACTGCGACCTTGATGGCGCTGTTTTTCGACTTTATCGAGTTTTTGTTGAATTTGCTTCAATCGAACGGCAAGCAAACGGCGGTCTGTTTCTAATTGCGTTTCACCAGGTCCACGCATTCCGATACCGCCTTTTTGACGCTCCAAATGCGTCCAGCCACGAACTAAACGTGTTGATAAATGTTTTAATTGTGCGAGTTCAACTTGTAATTTACCTTCAAACGACTGTGCTCGTTGCGCGAAAATATCCAAAATCAAGCCGTTTCTATCAACAACACGAACACCCAAAAAACGTTCTAAATTAC
>CAIRCR010000325.1 GCA_903877065.1 uncultured Pseudomonadota bacterium | reverse complement strand
TCGAATGTCTGACATCTGGTTAACGATGTCGCCCAGGGTCTTTTTGAGATTCAGAAAGTCGAACATGATGAAATCCTTTGGTTAATAGTTGAATATGCTGTGTTCGTGGATGGGATTGCATAATGGTCGCTAATTCATAACCATCCATTGTTGGCATTTGTACATCAAGAATAGCCAATTCAGGAACAACGTCACTTCGTAATAAAATTTTTAAGGCTTCTTCGCCCGAATTAGCCTGAACAAGATTTGCGTTTACATCACTCAATGCTTGACTTAACGCCAATAAATTAGCGGGTTTATCATCAACAATTAAAATTTTCATTTTTGATTTGCACTCGACTTAGCTTGGATAGTTAACGCTGATGCCATATTTTCAATAGACAAGACTTTATCAGCCCCTGCTGTGCGTAATGCGGCACTTGGCATATACATGGTATGTGCGGTTTTTGGATTTTCAATGAATGCACAACCGCCTGCTTTACGAATATTGGCTAGACCTTCCGCACCATCTGAATTTGCCCCCGTCAAAATCACGCCGATGGCATTCGCACCACAACTCTTGGCTACCGAATTAAACATCGCATCAATACTTGGACGCGCATAAGATTGTCGTTCATCTGATGAAAGTTTCATTGTCATATTATTTTCGATTAACAAATGAAAATCAGGTGGCGCGAGATAAACATAACCCGTTTTAATGACTTCAGCATCTTCAGCGTCTTTTACAATTAAGGCACAATTTCGTTGTAAGAGTTCAGCTAAAAGAGAATTTTTTGAAGGTGAAACGTGTTGAGTAATAACGATGGGAAATGGAAAATCACGCGGTAATTGTGACAATATCACACGCAACGCTTTTGCACCGCCCATTGAACAACCAATAGCAACAATGTTACGCGAACTATCTTTTATGGATTCAATTGAGAGAGCTTTATTCTTTTTGGGCAAAATAATGGGAAGCAACGCATCTTCGTAATTGTTTTTGCTCCAAATTCGTTCTTTTAAGTTAATCGGCGCGTAACGGTTTTCTACGCTGGTGAAATTCAACGTTTCTTTACCGCCTAAACATAAAAAACCACCGCGTGACAAACTTGCTGTGAATAACGACAACACTTGATTTTGCAATAAAGGACTGAAATAGATAAGCACGTTACGGCACATGATTAAGTTCATTTCCCCAAAAATTCCATCGGTAGTCAAATTATGATTTGCCCACACAATCCGCTTACTTAACGATTCATCAAAAACAACTTCGTTGTCACTTGCGACGTAGTATTTCGATAATGAATGTTGTCCACCCGCTTTAAGGTAACTTCGATTTGCAGTCTGCATATTCTTAACGTGGTAAGTGCCTTGGCGTGCTTGATACAACGCCGTATCGTTAAAATCAGTGGCGTAAATGGTTGCTTTTTCGAGTAATCCCGCTTCTTGAAGCAAAATTGCCATCGACCAGACTTCTTCACCCGTTGCACAAGCCGCGTGCCAAATTTTGAAATATGGCCAACTCTGTAATCGGGGAAATACCTCGGTGACAATTGCGTTCCATGTGTGTGGATCACGAAACATTTCAGTTACCGTGATAGAAAAGTCACTCACCATGTCTTGAAAAAAAAGAGGATCATGCAAAACACGCGGAATTAAATCGCTAATGCGTTCAATTTGATGCCTTAACATGACATTTTTCACCCGTCGAGTAATCGATACACGCGCATAATTACGAAAATCGTACCCCCAGCGATACTCTATTGCGCCCAATAATAAATTCAATTCATAATTTTCGAGGTCGTGCATCATGTTTTGTTATGTTTTATCGATAAAGCCAAACGTGCAACATAGACAATAATCGCTCAACGTCTACAGGTTTTGTCAAATAATCCGATGCGCCAGCATCTAAACAATGCGTGCGATCTTCTTTCATGGCTTTTGCTGTGAGCGCGATAATGGGTAGCGATAAATAACGATCTTCTGAGCGAATCAATTTAATCAATTCTAAACCGTCCATTCCTGGCATCATCACGTCAGTGATAAGTAAATCAATGCCGCCGCCGTGTGTTTGCACTAATCGAAGTTGATCTAAGGCTTCTTGTCCATTGCAAGCTGTTATAACAGACATACCGCGCTCTTCAAGAATCGCCGATAACGAAAATATATTCCGAATGTCATCGTCAACTAATAAGACTTTTTTGCCTTGAAACATCGCGTCTTTATCGTGCAGTGATAACAACATTTTTTTAGAGCGTTCTGGCAAACTCGAAACTTTACGGTGCAAAAATAATTGTGCCTCCGTTAACAATCGTTCATCAGATTGCACGCTTTTAACAATAACACTGCTTGCGTAACGTTGGGTTGATTCATATTCTTTGCGTGTTAAATCGCGCCCTGTGTAGATAATGACTGGCGGCAGTGTTTTTGTATTTTCTTCATTTGCGCGTTTCAATAATTCAATCGCGTTCATATCGGGCAGATTAAAATCTAAAATAACCAAATCAAAAAATTCGTTTTTGATTTTTTCAAGCGCAATGCTGCCTTGCTCGGTGTTGACGATGTTGGTTTTTTCTTCCCCCAACAATTCCGTAATGGAACGTGCTAATTTAAGATCGTTTCCGACAATCAATATCTTTTTAGATTTATCACGAAGTATTTCGTCAATGGACGCAAATGCTTTTTGCAATTTATCTTCCGTGATTGGCTTTGTTAAAAAATCGGATGCGCCGTGTAATTTTACGTCACTATAAATTTCATCTGCGGACATAACGTAAATGGGAATGTGCGCTTTTTCTAAATTATTTTTGATATGCGATAAAACAGTCCAGCCGTCTTTTTCAGGCAATATCATGTCAAGAAATATCCCTGAAACACTGTAAATAGAAATAAGATTTAACGCTTCTTCAGCGGTAGGCGCGGCTAAATACTTGTGGTTATGCTCGTGACACAAATCAGCCAAAATTTGAGCAAAAACAGGATCGTCCTCAACAATTAAAATAACGCTATCATCATCCGCTAAGGTTTCTCGATCATCGGGAATATGATGAACAGTGGTTTCTTTTTTAAAACGACCTTTTTTCTTTTCTTTCACGAAGACTTTATTTGTTATCGCTTGTTCAAAATGGATTTGAGCGGTATCGATAGGAAGAAAAACGGTAAATGTACTGCCTACATTTACGGTGGATTGAATATGAATTTCACCGCCTAACAAACGCGCCAATTCACGCGAAATCGTCAATCCTAATCCTGTTCCGCCATATTGACGACTGGTTGAACCGTCGGCTTGTTGAAAGGCTTCCCAAATGGAAATTTGTTTGTCTTCAGGGATTCCCACGCCAGTATCGATAACTGAAAATGCCAACGTATTCTCAACAGATAACACATTATTGTTGAACTTTTCGTTTGCGGCGGGTTCGTCGATGATTAAAGAAACACTGCCATTTTGTGTGAACTTAAACGCATTCGATAACAAATTGCGTAAAATTTGCCCTAAACGTTGAGCGTCTGTGTGTAATTGTTTAGGCACACAAGATTCTATTTTTACGATAAATTCTAAATTTTTATCCTCAGCAACGGGGCGATAAAGCGCGTCTGTTTGTGCGATAACATCTTCTAACGTCACCCATTCCATAACGGCTTGTTCGTGTCCTGATTCGATTTTCGATAAATCTAAAATATCGTTAATAATCCCCAATAAATCTTTACCGCTTTCGTACATCACACGCGCCGATTCAACTTGTTTATCACTCAAATTGCCATCACGGTTATCGGATAAAGAATGCGAGAGCAATAACATCGAATTAAGCGGCGTGCGTAATTCGTGGCTCATATTGGCTAAAAATTCACTTTTATATTTTGACGCAATCGCTAATTCTTCTGCCCGACGCGCTAAGTCCTTTTGAGTTTCGTTGAGCATTTTATTTTTCTGTTCAATTTGATCACGTTGCTGCTCTAAGGCTTCGGTGCGTTCTTCTAGTTCTTCATTGGTTTGTTGGAGTTCTTCTTGTTGTAATTTCAACTCTAATTCGCTGTTGCGTAGGGCTTGTGTTTGTTCTTCTAGCTCTTCGTTAGTTTGCTGGAGTTCTTCTTGTTGAAGTTTTAAGTTCATTTCGCTGCTTTGCAACGCTTGTGTTTGTTCTTCTAATTCTTCGTTGGTTTGCTGAAGTTCTTCTTGTTGCTGTTTTAACGCGAACTCACTTATTTTCAACGATTGGGTTTGCTCTTCTAGCTCCTCGTTATATTGTTGCAATTCTTCTTGTTGAGATTGCAGACGCTCTGTTTGTTCTTGGCTTTGTTTGAGTAAAAAACGTGTTGTCATTGATGATTCAACAACCATAACCGCCATGCCAATTGTGTCCGAATAAAGGCGTAACAAATCCAGCGTTTCTTTGGTAAATTCTTGCAAGCTGCCTAATTCCAGCACACCTTTAATTTTACCTTCATACAAAATCGGCACGACAACCGTGTTACGCGCTCTAACGCTGCCAATTGCTGATGAAATTCGCACATAATCGTCAGGTAAATCGGTCACAGAAATCAGTTGTTTTTCCAATGCGGCTTGCCCAACTAAACTTTCACCCAAAGCAAATTTTTGTGATGAATTTTTACGAAATTCGTAAGCGTAACTGCCTGTGAGATGTAAATGTTGATCGTCTTCATTCCATAAATAAAGTGCGCCGATTTGTGCATTGGTATAAACCGCAGTGTAAGAGGCGACTTGATAAGCTAAATCACTTAACGACATATCACCACGAATGCGTCCCGATAATTCTGACAAACCTGTTTTAATCCAATTTTGCGTTTGAATTTCTTGCGTTGTGCTATTCACAATGCTCAATATGTTATTTACGCCCGTTAAGATTGTTCGCCAATCACCGAAATAAAGCTCTTCATTTGCACGGCTTGCATAATTTCCAGATTCAAAATCAACGGTTAAAGCAGCGACTTCGCGCATAACATCGCTCGCAATATCGGCAATACGATTCACAGCATCTTTCGTACGGTTATGATCACCATTGAAATTTTCAACAATTCGTGTGGTTAATTGACCTTCTGCCATTTGTTGCAAAGCTGAAAGTTGTGCGTTAATCGGTAATACCGCTTCATTTAACAACACATTGACGCTGTGCGCGATTTGTTGCCAATCACCTTGATATTTGGACTCGGGCAAGCGTTGTTGTAATTTTCCATCACACGATGCTTGGGCAATAATTTCAATATTTTGAGATAAGCTCAACAACACACTTGCAATGCCAGAATGAGCCAATGTAATGGAAGAAAACTCGTTATTTTCATTATCCGTTTTAGCTTGCATTTCTTGTTGTAGCGTTTGTAAATCGCCTTTTAGAATAAGATTTGCGTGATTAGATACTGTTTTGAGGTGATACGCTAACGTGTTAATAATCCAAAATACAAAAACAATTCCTAACAGCCATGACAAACCCTGCAAACCAAATAATAATGAACTCGCATTCGATTTTAACGAATGCTGTAAATCTGGATTTTGAACGGCTATTTTTAACAATTCTGCATTCAGCGTATTGAGTTCTGAAACGGCAATAAATGTAGAGATAGCACCAACCATCAGCAGGATAAAAACAGTAATAAATAGTTTGGTTTGAATATTTAATTTCATTTTTTAGATTTCCCTGCGTTAGATTTACCAAAAAGCCCGACCTGTGGTTTGCAGGGAATATAAGGGCATCAATGTTAAGTGCGATATTCTGCGTTAATCTTCACATAATCATACGAAAAATCACAGGTCAAAACAGTTTGCGAACAGTTACCACGCCCAAGTCTTACATCAATCGTGATTTCAGCTTGATTCATGACGTTTTGACCTGCTTCTTCGGTGTAATCGTTAGCGCGTCCACCGTCACGCACAATGCACACGTTGTCTAAATAAATTCGAATTTTTTCGAGTTCCATTGCTTCAACGCCAGCACGTCCAACCGCCGCTAAAATTCGCCCCCAATTCGGATCGCTGGCAAAAAATGCCGTTTTGACTAACGGAGAATGAGCAATTGTTTTCGCAACTTGTACCGCTTCCTCATCATTTTGCGCTTCCGAAACCACAATTCGCATTAACTTCGTCGCGCCTTCACCGTCACGCACAATCAATTCTGCTAATGATTTCATCACGGTCAAAATTGCGTCGGCAAAAATATTGTAGTTTTCAGAGTCAGCGATAATTTCGGGGGCAAGTGAACAACCACTCGCAATTAAAACACACGCATCATTTGTTGATGTGTCGCCGTCAACTGTGATTCGATTAAACGATAATTCTGTTGTTGCTTTTAAACAGTGTTGTAACAAGGGCTGGCTGATTTTAGCGTCCGTAGCAATAAAACTCAGCAATGTCGCCATATTTGGGCAAATCATGCCCGCACCTTTCGCAATGCCGTTAATTGTGACGTTTTCACCGTTTAACGTGATGATTTTTGACACGCCTTTTGGAAAAGTGTCGGTCGTCATAATTGCTCGTGCCGCGTTTTCCCAATTATTTTCAGCCAAATTAGCGACTGCGTTGGGCAACGCAATTGTCATTTTTTCAACGGGCAATGCCTGACCAATTACGCCCGTTGAGAATGGTAAGACGCATTGCGTTTGCCCGCCGACAATTTGCGCTAAATTTTGACAGGTTTGCCGGGCATCATTCATGCCTTGTTCGCCTGTTCCCGCATTAGCGTTCCCAGAATTGATAAGCAACCAGCGTGGCGCGTGCAATAAATGTTCTTTGGCAAGATTGACGGGTGCGGCACAAAACGCATTTTTCGTAAACACTGCCGCGCAAGTCGCTATTTCTGAAAATTGAAAAACTAACAAATCATCACGCTCAGTTTGTTTAATTCCAGCGTTTGTTGTGCCTAATTGCACACCGTTAATCGGTGGCATGACAGGAAAATCTGTTTGTCCAACAGCCATATTTTCACCTTTAAATTAGTTGGATTATTTCTGTAAATGAGTGCAGGGGAGTTAAATTTGCACGTTGGAGTATTTCTTATTTTTTACTGTTCAATGCTGATATGACCAGTTAGCCAGTTGATGTTTATTTTTTGAGAATGGGCATTGTTTTCTAACGTGATACGCCCACCAATTGACGAACCATCGGGGAAAAATCGCAAATGTGCAATGCCTTCGTGCAATTCGTCTTTTGCTGTACTGACGGTAACATCGATATTTTCTGGAATCGTATAGATTTTATTTTGACCACTAAAAAGATAACTGTTATTGCCAAGATTGAAATCGAGCGTTGCTTGGCTATGTGAAATCATTGCTTGTGAACGAACGTAACGCAAACCTGAAGTTAAATCACGCGCAGCGGCTTTCAACGCCATCACCTCATTACCTGCCGAAAAATTCACTGCAACCGCCGCAAAACCTAACACCATGATGCCTAAAACAATAATAAGTTCAAGCAAAGTAAAACCTGAGTTTGAGCGCATTTATTCCCAATTCACAACGTCTTTATCTTCGCCATCACCACCTTCTTTATCGTCTGCGCCGTAGGTAAATAAATCAAATTTTCCGTGTGTTCCTGGCGAAGCATAGTGGTACTCATTTTGCCATGGATCAACAGGTGTTTTTGCTTTGCGTAAATAGGGACCATTCCAGCGTTTTGAACCTTCAGGTGCTTCAATTAACGCTTGTAACCCTTGATCGGATGTTGGATATTTCCCCATGTCTAATTTATACATATCGAGTGCCGCAGAAAAATCTTCAATTTGGATTTTTGCAGCTTTCGTTTTTGATTCGCCTAAATGTTTCATGACTTGTGGTCCAACAATACCTGCCAACATCGCAATAATTCCTAAAACAACAAGTAATTCTAATAAGGTAAAGCCCGATTGTGCTTGATGTGGTAATTTCATAACTGTTTAAAACCTCTTTTATTTGGTCGAGTTTCATTTATGTTGATGGCATTTTACGGAATATCGAATTCAAATCGGTTGATAAAAAATCCAACAATGGTTCGTTTATTAAAGTTTTTTGAAAGATAGATAGTTTGCGGGATAAATACTATTATGCCAAAAGCTACCATTTATCAGCTGAATACTTTTCAATGATAGTTGAAAAGTATTCAGTCGAAATGACCGTAAGGCGATTGAATAGGCAAAAATGGATCTAACGAACGGCAGAGTAGCTTATTAAATATGAATAACGCGCTCTGAAAGCGATTTGTTTTTAGGATACGAGATTAGGGGAGGTGACATGACGCATGATTTTTCAAAACACATGAAATGTTGCCTGTGTTTTGAATCCACAGCTAGGCACCCCAACTTCTAACATCTCCCGTATCTAAGTGGACAAAATTAGATTCTGAATAATAACCGACTCCGCCGCGTTGCATGGATAAAGCGGCATCACGAATTGTTCTCACATCATAGCCGTCTAAACGAATATCAACGGCGCGTCCTTGCATATGCAAACTATTTTTAGCAACGCCATCGCTATGGCGACGTAAATTTGCATTAGTTGCGGGTGAACGATAACCAGAAATAATTGTAAACGGACGACTTACTCCCAAACGCAATTTTAAATCGTACAGTTGGTCAAGTAATGCAGGATCAATCGGGTGAACATCACCAGTGTGATAATCACGCAACACATAATCGATTTCTTGCAATGCGTCTTCGATATACAAACCTCGTTCAAAATAAGTCAATCGTAAACTGTCGCCTGTGTGCGAATTTTGCAATGAAATCATTTTTGATGGGATTTTTCGTGCAAAATAATGACGCTCTTCAGGTGTATTTAAAACCAAAGCGTCATCACTATACATTCTACTGCGTATCGGTTTATGTGAAGCTAACTGAATACGACCATGTTTTGAATGCGCGTGGTATTTTGAATGTGAATGATGTGCGGCAAGTCGTTGGTGAGCATTATGGCTCTTTTTCGCTAATCTATTCGAGATTGCTGTTTTTAATTTGTGATGATTTTTTGCAGAAACAACTTGGGTGGTTTTTCCAATCTGCCGTCTTGCTGTTTTATGTGCCACGAAATGCTTTACTCTGGCATTGGCAACACTTGTACCTGCCAAAAGCAGTAATGAACCGTAGGCGATATTTTTTAAAAATTTACGGCGCGATGACTGCGTTGTTTTGTCGTCAGTAGCTGTATTTTCTGTTAATTCTTGCATATTAGTTTTTAAAAATGAACGCGGAGTGCGGCTATTGTCAAGGCATAATCTTAAACTAGCCTTAATCTTTTGACAAATAGCCACAACAAAAAGAAACTACAAACCATAAAAATTAGAGGGTCTGCATTGGGGAATTTTACTTAGGGCTTTAACGCTAATACCCCTTGATCGTTGAAATTTTCTAAATCATACACACGAATCAAATTGTTTGACAAAGTGTATAAACTTGAATCAATACGCAAAATTCTATCGACAAAATAATCTTGGTAAGAATAACTCCGATTGTAATAGAGCGTTACACCAGAAATCGGGAATTGTGATAACACCGCTTTTTGAACAAAACCTTTTTCTGGCGTAACTTCATAAATATAAGCACCTTGTGACACCGACTGACCATAATTCCAAGGCTGAGTTTTGTCGAATCCGTTCGGTAATTTATAAACTTCAACAGGGAAACCAAATAAATGCTTTTCCGCATCCCAATACAATGCTTTATGGTCGTACAGCAAAGGTGAATTGGTGCCTCTGTCACCGATTGTAAGGGTGTACATTTCTTTCGGTTTTTTCATGTCAGAAACATCAAATAATGCCATTTTTAAACCTTGGTAAAACGCCGAGCCACCACCCCACCATTCGTCTGCGCCACCTTGTTCTTTTTCATAAATTGCCGCGTCTTTACCAAAACCAATCAAGTGATTTTCGTCGTAAGGGTGTAAATAATTGCTGTAACCAGGGATTTTTAATTCACCTGCAACGAATGGTTTTTCAGGCACTGACAAATCAATTGCAAACAAAGGATCCGTCAATTTGAAAGTCACCATGTAGCAACGATTACCCATGAAGCGTGTTGAATAAATTTGTTCACCTTTGGCTAAATTTTCGAGTTTGCCAACAGTTTGCATATTTTTGTCTAAAACAAAAAGTGAATTGTGTGATTCATTTGTGCCGCTGTACCAACTTTGTGTCGTCGTAGCAATACGAAAATAATCGCCATTTTCATCCATTGAAAATTGATTTAACGCAGTGCCTGCAACTTCACCAGCCCCAGCAAAAGTAACCACACCTTTATCAATTCCGAATTTAAAAATTTGAGTTGTTACGTTGCTTTGAGTTGGTGGAATGTCATCGCTACCCCCGAAATTATATTTCGAGGCAGACAAATATAAATTTTGCATTGATGAATAAACCAGCTCACCCGAACCTAAATAGGCTTTTGTTGTGACTGGTTTTTCAGGTTGTGCCAAATTCAAACCCGCAACCACAACATAATCGGGTTCCACAAAATCAGAAAAATAAGACACATCAGTCACCGCCATTGCTCGAGTCGTTGTTTTGCTGGCTTTAGTTTCAACGATATTGGGCAACATATCGGCGGCTTTAATTGTTGATGCCCCCACGTTTTCAGACATGTAATAACGTGGATAAGTACGCGTAACAAAATACAAATTATCACCAATTCGGCGTGAATCTAAATAATCACCATCAATTGCCACGTCACGAATTGGTTTCGGATTGCTATGATTACTCACGTCATAAATTAAAGCGCGTGTTTGTGAATATCCACCCCACCAGCAACAAGAGTAACCATAAGCCATTTTGCCTGTTGTTTCAGGCTTTGCTAAGGTTTGCCACGATGAACCTAACACAACTAATTTACCGTTTTGAATATAAATGCCTGTGGGTGTGAAATTACTGTCTGGAAATTGGATACTTGCTGTTTCGCTTAATTCAACGATGGGAAATCCTTTCACAATACTGATTTTTCCATTACGAATTTGGTAAATGTAGCCGTCATCACCTACTTTCACAATGTCACTTTCATCGACACCTTGAACTTGAATGTTCGTGTCAGAATGTGTAACGGTTGGTGTGGCTGCAACCTCAGCGGAATTACCTGCTGCTGGTGACATCGCCGCTATTGGAGCTATACCCGTGGCAACATCATTAACCATAATTCCACCCTTTGCATACATCGAATACTGAAAGCGGTTTGTCTTATGTTTCATAATTAAATTCGCTAGCACCAAACGAGAAGCAATGTTTTGTGGCTTTAGCTTTGCCGCCGTTATGACGGGTTTGGTGGTTGCGGCAATTACGGGCTGCGCGGCACAAGTGAACAATAAACTGCTCGCTAAAAGCAATAAGCCTTTGTTTTGATGATTTAGCATAATGACTTCTCCAAAAGATAGAACAAAAACTAATAAAAACATAAAACTAATGTAGCTTTACTCTACTACAATGTTCGTTTTATGAGTAAAAAATATGGGGCTAAAAATGTTAAAAATTGGACAAGGTTACGACGTGCATCGATTTAAAGACGGTGGTGACGTGATTTTAGGTGGTGTAAAAATTCCTTATGAACGCGGATTAGACGCTCACTCAGATGGTGACGTGGTATTGCACGCTTTGTGTGACGCGCTTTTGGGAGCTGTTGCAATGGGCGATATTGGTAAGCATTTTCCTGATACGGACTCCAATTTCAAAGGTGCGAATAGTCGCGTTTTATTGCGTCATGTTTATGCCTTGGTTGAAAAGAAAGGTTATCGTCTTGGCAATGCCGATATAACAATTATTGCTCAAGCTCCGAAAATGTCGCCTTATACCGCTGAAATGTGTGCAAATATCGCTGCGGATTTGAAGGTTGCCGTTGATTGTATCAATGTGAAAGCCACGACGACTGAGCAGTTGGGTTTTGAAGGACGAAAAGAAGGCATTGCCGTACAAGCTGTGGTTTTACTGTGTTAAGCAGCGATTATTTGAGTTACTTTCGGCATTCCACACTGCTTGCAAACGCAGGTGTGGAATGCGAATTTGATGTTTTACGCTGGAAATTTTTGAAACAAACAACCTAATTGCAGTTAGATAACAATATCTTCTGGCGCGATATTAGAAATCGCGGTTAGTTTGATAATATCGGTATGACCTACGCCATCGGCATCGGTGACAAGATAACCATCTAAACCAACAACACCAAAATAATACTCAATCGTTCCATTTAAAGCCGTATCGGCGGCAGTCAATAACGCTGACAACGTTGCAATGGGTGTCAAATTTTCAACGTAATTTCCGTTTTCAGCTGTGTTTGGTGTAGTTGTTACCATTGTCGATGTCATTGTAAGCGTTGGCGTAGCTCCTGATTCATTCACAATTACCGAAGAAGAAAAGCCTATGCCAGCCGTATTTGCAGTTAACGTGATGACACCGCTTGAAGGTGTTGCAGAAACAGCCGTTACCGTCACACCACTCACAGCGTTAATTGCAGTAACCAAAGCAGATGTTGTTGTGGCGAGGTCTACGCTTGAGATAATAGTTGAAGGCGTTCCGCCAATGCCATCAACAACAATTATATCGCCACCGTTATAGCTGGCTAAAGTGACCGTGCCGATTTGTTTAACACCATTGCTGGCAACAGCATTTAAACCTAAAGAAATTTTGTCGATTCCCGTCGAAAAACCCACAATTTCATCGGTAACAGCATCATTGCCCGTCAATGCGTCTAAATCAGTGGCAACAGAAAGGGCAGAAAATACAATTTTATCCGCGCCAGAGCCGCCAGTAATTGTATCTATCCCCGCGCCACCAGTAATTGTATCTGCACCAACTCCACCGAGCAGAACTTCAGCGGCTTCTGAACCCGTAATACTATCTGCACCAGCTGACCCAATAATCGTACAGGTATTTGTTCCCGTTGCCGCGATAATAAATCCGTCAGTTTGTGCTGTTAAATCAACCGTCAAGCCTAATATGCCGCTTACCGTAATCACTTCAATGCCTACCAAGTTAGCGTCAATTGAAGTTGAAAATGGCGTAGTAATTGTCAACGTATCTCGACCTTCACCGCCGTTAATAGTGTCTGAAACATCAGTAAATACGATGGTGTCATTACCCGTTCCCGCATCAATGCTGTCACGACCTGCTCCACCAGAAATACTGTCTGCGCCCAATCCACCGATGATGGTGTCGTTACCCGAACTACCTGTAATGGTGACAGCTAATTTACCCGCTGTGATTTTTGCCGCACTCACCGCCTCCACAGTACCTGATGTTTCTATACCAGAGGAATTGGCAACACCATTGGTTAACGTGACATAACCTTTTGTATCGAGTAGCCATGATTTTGTGTCGCTACTGAATGCAAGCACCTGAACTTGTGTAAAGGCTTCAAGTTGAGTTGTCGTCAAAATAGTCAGTTGCAACGCTGTAATGGCTGGTAAGGCTCCAGTTGGAGTCGTTGTTAAAAAGGGAATTGCGTTAGACGCGCTCAAACCTTTGAACGTTGAAGGCTTCATTGAACTGATTTGATCGCCTGTTAACGCCATCGTTTGAACGCCGATTAAACCACCTATTTGTATTGCATCTGCCGTCAAGAAAAAGACTTGATCAGGTGTTATTGCCGCAATATCGGCGGCATTAAAATTGGAGATGTCCAAATATCGAACAGCACTAAAATTTATCGCTTCAATAGCGGCTGTCGTTAAACTTGTTGCTTGCGCCGCAGACCATTGTTTAATTGCAATTGATTTCAACGCCGACGCGCTGTCAGCACTTATTCCTGCAATTTGAGCATTTGTTAATACTTTGGCTTGTGCAGAATTTAAATTTGCAATTTGTTCGATTGTCACCGAACTGAATGCGGCGGCACTTAAAAAAGGCAATGTCGCTGTCGTAATTGCGGCAAATGATGATGGTGTCATCGCGGCAAAGTCTTGGGCTTCTAGTGCTGCGATTTGTGTTGTCGTGAGTGCTTTAACTAGCACAGGTGTTAACGCGGCGACTTGATCAGAGGTTAATGCCACGATTTGTTCTGTACTTAAACCAACAATATTTTTTGATGACAGACCCGCAATTGAATTGGGTTCTATTGCAGATAAAGCCGATATGTTGATTGCTCTCACTTGCGTAGGTGTTAATGCTGTCATGGCGGCGTGCGTCAATAATGCCGCGCCACCTTCATCAATGGCGGCAATTGATGCCGTGCTTAAATAAGTAAATTGCGAGGGTTTCAGTGCCGCTAATTGTCCATTACCTTCTAAATACGACAGATTCAATCCAGCCATATTTTTCGCGTTAAAACCTTTGAGTGCCGCTATGCTGAGTGCGGCAACATCGTCTGATTCTAATGCCGCCACTTTTTCAGACGTTAACGCATTGATTTGTGCCGATGTAATGAAGGAAGCCTGCTGTGTTGTCAGGGCTGCCAATTGAATATTGGTCAAAGTTTTGAATGTACTGGTTGGCAGCGCCGCCATAAAGTTACTATCCAAATTTTCAATAATTTCCGTATTCATCATCGACAATGCCTTACTCGGAAAGCTCGCCGCTTGCGCTTTTGTAAACGCCTCAGCTTGATCAATCGTAATGCCTTGTGCCTGTTTCGTGCCAATTGTTGCGATTTGATCCGAGGTTAATGCGGCAATTTGTTTTGACGTTAACAATCCCATACTTTCAACGTCTAACAATTTTAGGTTTAAACCGACAAGCCCTTTTCCAACCGATAAAGCACCTAAGTGATCGGCATCTAATTTAGGTAATTGTATTGCCGTTAATGCACTGATTTGATCAGACGTCAATGCCGCCACTTGTAAAGTCGTAAAGGCATTCAATTGTTCCACTGATAATGTTTTGATAATGGTTTTGGAAATACTTGGAATAACTTTTACTTCAATACCAAGTAACGCATCGGGATCAATATTTTTAAATTGGCGAATAAGATAATTAACTGTGCCAGTCGTTAACGTCGCTAAATGATCTGCTGTTAAACCTTCGGTTTGCTTTGGTGTCACGATTGAAAAATCGTCTTTTGTGAATTTTGCAAATATCTCAGGAATAACGTCTTCAAAGGGAGTGGTTGCAGTAAACGTAAATTTCGGTGTTGTAGCCATTTTCAAATCCTCGGTATTGGAAAGGAAACTGCGACTAAATTCGCAGCCCATCAATTACTCTATAAATTAGAAACGCATAACGCTCTTAGTACATCTGACTGTAACGAAAAGAAATTTAGACAAAGCCAACTGACTAAATTTTAAGCAGAAAGAAAACGATTTTTCTCTCAGCACATATAAAACTCGCCTCAGTTAATAACACTTTATTCGAGTGAACTCAAATCAACAGGCAAAAAAAAGCCCCGCTGAAATAAATCAGCGAGGCTTTGAGTAGCTAATGAAACTTAATTTTTAGCTTACCAATCTAATTGAACACGAGTTTCGATGATGTCTAAATCAGCGTTGTCAAATGCTCTGATAGGACTGCCGAAAGTGCCTGGTGCCGCCGAAGCGTTGATGTCTAACACATGAACATAATCCGCCATGAAACGAACATGAGGATTTGGATACCAGTTCAAACCGAATTTAGCAGTAGACATTTTACCGCCTCTGATTACACCGTCATTCAGGTCGATAGAATCGTAACCACCTGCAACTTCCCACGCACCCAAGCCGCCTTTCATATCAAAGTTTTTGGTTGGTTTTAAACGATCCCACGCACCTGTTGACGATTTGTAGGCACGTGATTCACCTGTTAAGAAGTAACTTGCAAAACCGTAGAAACCGCTAAGCGATTCATCTTTATAGCCAGCACCCGAAATGTCATTTTGAATGTATTCGCCTTGTACTGAGAAGGGTCCATAAACAACCGCTGATTCAGCACCGAAACGAGTCATGTACTCAACTTCACGCCAGCCAGCAGCCCCTTTAGTGCCGCTTGTCAATGCACCCGTACCCAAAATAGCAGTACGATCCACGTTAGTATTTGGGTTTGCTGTAAATGACATCCCACCGTTGTTAAATGCACCAGCAGAATTGTAATTATTGTTGACGTTGATATATGAACCTGACGCACCAATGTGTAAGAACTTAGAGCTGCTTTCCATCCAAGGACGACCACTTACACGAGCGTTAACTTCCCAGTTGGTGTCACCGCTTCCAGCATTACGATTGCTACCACCATTAGAGTTGCTTGAGCTGTTAGCCGCACCATTCGCACCAACTGGTTCAGTTTGTAAAGACACAGCTGCGTTCCACTCATCTACTGCATAGTTAGCACCGATACCCATTTTGTAAGTGTTTGGGTTATCAACAAACGTATCTACCATCATGTTACGTTGAATGAACGTGATATAACGGTTACTAGTTGCTTCTTCTAAACTGAATGGTTCTTTGAACGCACCAAATTTAATTGAAAGTGGTTTAGAGAAGTTATAACGAACGAAGGCATCAGTTACGCCATTCACCATTGACCACCTGCACCAGCACGCGCGCGCGGTCGTCCAAGCCATTGTGGTTGGCGGCACTCATGTTGTAGACACCGTGGGTGCCGACCACATTCTTGACATTTTCCAGGGCG
>CAIRCR010000324.1 GCA_903877065.1 uncultured Pseudomonadota bacterium | reverse complement strand
GGGGATAATAGACCCAATAAAAGTATTTTTATCAGTGCCGAGTGTAAAATAAAAAATGAAGATAACATTGAAGAATTGATTGCCCTTAATTTAAAAAAAGACATTAAAGACCGCGCAATTGGTAGCATATTTAACCCAGATGAGACCGAGCTTGATTTACCTGTTTATATGTCGAACATAAAATCAAAAGAGCTAATGTCCTCGACATCTGCTGGAACATTTTTTGAAATATCTACAACCAATACCTATAGCCCGTTAGTTACAAATGTCGGTATTGATATATATTCACCAATAAAAAATACTTATCCCAATAAAAAACACCCATCATCGAGCTGTGCTTACGACGCTAATAACAACATGATTACTTACTTTATTAGCGGGGAGTTCGATTTAGAAAACAAACTCACATCTTATTATGCTGGAACATTTAATGGCATAAAATGGATAGATTTTGAGCCAGCTAACAAAACAGAATTTATCGATAATCACCAGATTGCTTTTTACTTCATTGATTTAGGTTAAACCATGCAACCGATACAAATAGAAAAATTTTTAGGATTACGGAACACGGTAAGCGAAGCGCGGCAACCATTGGGCGCATTGACGCACGCCGACAATGTTTTGATTGACGATAGTGGCGCGATAGCTCGGCGCAAGGGAAGTGTAAGAATTGCAACTGGCGAGATAAGCAGCTCTTACGGAACACGCGATAACAGCGCGATTTACATTATTGACGATGGTGCTTTATATCATTTTGACGGTTCGACATTTACGCATCTTTGTGATGGCATGGGTTATGGCACTGTGCATTGGTGCGAGGAATCATCAAACCTTGTCTTTGCTCAAAGTGAACTGAGATTTGTGGCGATTGAAAATGGTGTTGCAACCGACTTGAATATCCCAATTGTTACTGACGTATCGGTAGAGCATAAGGCGGGTAATTTGCCTAAAATGTTGATTGGAATAATGGCGCAATACATTAACATCAAAACGGGTTTGCGTGGCGGGATGTCGCAATATCAGGTTATCGATGTTGCCGAATCGTCAAGCCTTGTTCTTGAAGTATCGCCTAAAGCTGGATTCTCTATTGCGATATATGGTTTTTTTGAAGATAGTGGCGCGTGGTCGCTGATTAGCGAAACAGTCAATGTTTACCATTTCATTGACTATCCCAACACGCACGAACCCGCTGATGACATTTATCTTAGCGTTCAAGGCGTACCAAAAGACGTTGTGGCAATGACGTATCACTTAGGTAAAATTTGCGCTGTAACGCTTGCAAATGAATCAATATCGCTCGTTCAATTTAGCTTGCCTAGCTTTTATCACTTATTTGATGACATCAACGAATCGTTTGAAGTCCCTGATGTTGTCACGGCGGTTGCGAGTTCAAACGGCGTGTTGATTTTAACGGGTATGCGCTCAATTTGGGCGTTTGCAGACGGTAGCCTTCAACGCCTTGCACCTTACGGCACACCTGTTGGCAAACCTATTCAGCAATTGCCGACGGGTGAATTATTGATTTGGACATATCGCGGCGTTTGCCAATATCCAGAATTTAGAAACTTAACAGAAAATGATTTTAGCGTTCCTGCTGGTTTTGGCTGCGCTACGTCGCTTTACGAGCATGACGGTAGCAAATACCTTACTATTGCAACTGACGACGCAGGAGCGGCGTTTAATCAAGCATTTCCTATTTAAAATTGACTTAATGAAAACTTAACTTAAAATCACAGCCTCCCAAAGCATAAACAAAGGTAAGTCTGTGATAATTTTAATTGGCTCAATTAAGGGCGGAGTTGGAAAATCCACTCTCGCTACAAACATTGCCGCGTATCTTGCAGTGAAAAACAAAGATGTTATTTTGGTTGATTCTGACCGTCAAAGCACGTCGTCTAACTGGTATTATGACCGTAGTAATACGGACTTGCCAATCGTTCACGGCGCACAGAAATACGACAACATCAGCACAACGCTCAAAGACTTTAATCGTCGTTATGAATACGTTGTTGTCGATTGCCAAGGTCGTGATAGCGTAGAACTACGAACTGGATTGATTGCTGTCGATATTTGCATTATTCCATGCAAACCATCCCAGGCGGATTTAGACACCATCCATTCGATGCAGGAAATGCTCAAAATGGCATCCAGCATCAATCAAGGCTTGAAATCTTATTGCGTGCTGACAATCTGCCCGAACAATCCTGCGGTTACAGAAATAGCTGATTCTATCGATTTTTTGAAAAAATATGATGATATGCAGCTATTAAGCACGCTTATTTATGACCGAAAAAATTACCGTGACGCACTGGCTCTAGGTCGCGGTGTTGTCGAAATGGACAACGATAAAGCAAAACATGAAATTGAATCACTTATGAAGGAGTTGGCACATGGTTGTTAATCGCGTTTCTAATGCCGAAAAGCAGGCACAAACATTTAACGAAATAAATGAAATGGAATCTAAATTCATTGCGGGTGTTGAGCGCAATAATTTAAAGTCATTATCACTTGATGAATTGGTGAGGCGATTTGATGATGTTGAGAGGCAAGGACAGCTTATGCAGGGTCAAATTTTGCTTGAGGCACGTTCAAGGTTTGCAGGTGACAGAGAATTTGGTCAATGGCGTGCAAGCTCATTATGGGATTGCAGCGCATCGCAATGTTCTCGCTTAATTCAATTAGCACGTTACTTTTCAGATTCAAAACCATTGGATAAAATCAGTATCACTGCTGCTTATGAACTATCTATGCCGATAAACGCGGATGTTGCTGATGATGTTTACAAATATGCTCGTGGTAAAAACCTTTCCGTTGCCGAAGTTAAGAAGCAAATCGCAATGCGTAAGGGTGAAAGTTTACCATTATCTACAAAGCTACCAGAGCCAGCTACGGACATAACGGCTAGTACACCCGAAGCTGCTACGGTCATAAGCAATAACCTAGTGCGAATTATCCCAACAGATAAGCCATTGATTACTGGTAATCCGATTGAAGATGATGAAATAATTGAAGAATCGGCAAAAACTGAAACCGTAAAAATTGAACTCGATTTAGAATCACAAATCATGGTATTGGCGAAAACCGTATCACCTCAGATTGCGATTGTTGCATTGCAAGCGTGCATTCAAAAATTAAACGCGCTTCGCTATC
>CAIRCR010000323.1 GCA_903877065.1 uncultured Pseudomonadota bacterium | reverse complement strand
TTGAATCAACCCGATTTAATAATCGGATCACTTTCAGCAAGACCACTAGTTATAAATGATAATAAGGTTATTGATTTATCAAATACGAAAATTGATCAAAGAAATAAGTTTACAGTTTATAATTTAATGAATAGTTCTGGCACTCTTATTCCAACAGATGTCTTAAAAAATGTTGGACTAATGGATGAAGATTTGTTTATTGATCTGGTTTGTCTGCGATTTCAGTGTTTGTACTAAGTTTCATGTAGGGCATAAAAGTTCCTTTAATTTAATGAGTAAAATGGATAAGCATTATAGTTTAGTTAGCCAATTCGTTAGCTAAAACAAAAGGTGTAACAAAAATCACGCCCAAAAACAATTGAACAAATTGCAAAAAATTACCAGTGACCAACCAAAACAAAATCGTCGGCAACCAAACTCTTCACGCCGTTTAATTGAATCGAAAATTCAGCTTTATTATCCGCATGAAGTTGCCCAAAATTTAGAAATCCCTGTTAGCCTGTTATACAAATGGAATCAGCACCCAATGTTACGCTAAAAATTAACCATCTCATTGACATGTTAATAATTTTTTCTCCCTAAAAATTTAACGTATTTTTAATTACCATTGTAAACTCAAGTCGTAGCGTAAATTTCACCGTTTTTTATTCATCACGAGGGTTATCTAATGCGAAATCAGCAAACAGTTACTATTGATGGAAATCAAGCTGCCGCTACGGTAGCGCATAAACTCAGCGAAGTCATCGCAATTTACCCGATAACACCTGCAACGCCAATGGGCGAGTGGTCAGACGAATGGTCGTCGCAAGGTCAGGCGAATTTATGGGGAACGGTGCCGCAAATTATCGAAATGCAAAGTGAAGGCGGCGCGGCAGGAGCAATTCACGGCGCGTTACAATCGGGTTCGTTAGTCACAACATTCACAGCGTCACAAGGTTTATTGTTGATGCTGCCGAATATGTACAAAATCGCGGGTGAATTAACACCAACCGTTTTTCATATTGCGGCACGTTCCTTAGCCTGTCAGGCATTGTCTATTTTTGGTGATCACAGCGATGTTATGGCGGCACGAATGACGGGATTTGGAATGCTTTGTTCCAATTCGCCGCAAGAAGTTTTAGATTTTGCGCTGATTGCTCATGCAGCCACGTTAAAAAGTCGTATTCCGTTATTGCATTTTTTTGATGGTTTTCGCACGTCACATGAAATTGCAAAAATTTACACGTTTGATGACGAAATTTATCGCATCATGATTAAGGACAGTTGGATTTGTAAACATAAAAGTCGAGCGTTAACGCCCGATAAACCTGTTATGCGTGGCACGGCACAAAATCCCGATGTGTATTTTCAAGCACGTGAATCGGTTAATCGTTACTACGAGGCGATGCCCGATATTATGCAAAATGCAATGGATCGATTTTCCATTTTGACAGGACGAACTTATCACTTGTTTGATTATGTCGGCTTAGAAAATGCCGAGCGCGTTATTGTTATTATGGGGTCGGGCGCGGAAGCCGTTGAAGAAACCGTTGATTATTTAAATCGTCAAGGCGAATTGGTTGGACTTTTAAAAGTGCGTTTATATCGACCTTTTGACGCGCAAAGTTTACTCGCCGCATTGCCCGAAACGTGCCGAAAAATTGCAGTGTTAGACCGAACCAAAGAAGCGGGCGCAGACGGTGAACCGCTTTACAAAGACGTTTTAACCGCAATCGCACAAAATTATTTAAGTGGTGTGGCGAAATTTTTAGAATTACCGAAAGTAGTTGGTGGGCGTTACGGGCTGTCGTCCAAAGAATTTACGCCAGCGATGATTAAAGCGATTTTTGATGAATTAAAACAAGATTTTCCGAAAAATCATTTTACGATTGGTATTCACGACGATGTGACGCGCACCAGTTTGAATTACGACATGAGTTATCGCACCGACGCGCTGATTGGAACGTTTCAAGCGATGTTTTACGGTTTGGGGAGTGACGGCACGGTCGGTGCAAATAAAAACACCATCAAAATTATCGGCGAAGAAACCGATTTAAACGCACAAGGTTATTTTGTTTACGACTCAAAAAAATCGGGCGCGGTAACGGTTTCACATTTGCGTTTTGGTTCACAACCGATTCGCGCCACTTATTTGATTGGTGACAACGACGCAAATTTTATCGGCTGCCATCAAACTATTTTTTTGCAACGTTACGATATGCTTGCGAATGCGGCGAAAAACGCAGTGTTCTTGCTCAATTCACCCGAACTTGTTGAACACGTTTGGGCTTCGTTACCTACGAAAATACAGCAACAAATGATTGACAAAAAAATTCGTTTTTTTGTCATTGATGCTTACGCTGTCGCTGAAAAAACGGGCATGGAAAGACGCATTAACACAATTATGCAGACCTGTTTTTTTGCGATTTCAGACGTGTTGCCACAAGAGCAAGCGATAACCGCAATTAAACATTCCGTTGAAAAAACTTACCGCAAAAAAGGTCACAACATGGTCGAACTGAATAGGCTCGCCATTGATGAAACCTTAGAAAATCTGCATTGCGTGCTGTTGCCAACTGAAGTTTGTACGCCGATTGAAATTAAAACCACGTTGAACGATTTCATGCCTGATTTTGTTCGGCAAGTGACGTGCGAAATTATCGCAGGTCGTGGGAATGCGTTGCCCGTTAGTTTGATGCCCGATGATGGCACATTTCCAACGGGAACAGCCGCTTATGAAAAACGTAATTTAGCGTTAGAAATTCCCGTGTGGGAAACTGATTTGTGTACGCAATGCGGCAAATGCGTGATGGTTTGTCCGCATTCGGTTATTCGTAGCAAAATCTATTCGCCAGATATTTTAGAAGCTGCGCCTGAAACGTTTAAACACGCGCCGTTGCTCGGCAAAGATTTTCCCGACGGCTTAACGATGAGTTATCAAGTTGCACCCGAAGATTGTACGGGTTGCAGTTTGTGTGTGGATATTTGTCCGATGCGAGATAAATCTAACGCCAGCCGCAAAGCGTTAAATATGCAACTTCAACCGCCGTTGCGTGAAACGGAACGTAAAAATTGGGATTTCTTTTTGTCGATTCCTGAATATGACAGACGATTGCTTAAAACGAACACCATCAAAGGCGCGATGGTGTTGCAACCGTTGTTTGAATTTTCGGGCGCGTGTGCGGGTTGTGGTGAAACGCCTTACATCAAACTTGCGTCACAACTGTTTGGCGATCGAATGATTGTGGCGAATGCAACGGGGTGTTCGTCGATTTATGGCGGAAATTTACCGACAACACCTTGGACTAAAAATGCCGAAGGTCGTGGCGTAGCGTGGAGCAATTCTTTATTTGAAGACAACGCGGAATTTGGTTTAGGAATGCGGATTTCATTAGATAAACAAAACGAATATGCGAAAGAATTGTTGATTTCGTTGCGTGGCGAATTGAGTAGTGAGTTGGTTAATTCGATTCTAAATGCCGATCAATCTGATGAAGCGGAAATTTATGAACAACGCGAGCGAATTGCATTACTCAAACATCAACTGCTGTCATTAACAGGGCGAACGCCTGACATATTGCGAAAATTAGCGGACAGTTTGTGCAAAAAAAGCGTGTGGATTATTGGCGGCGACGGTTGGGCTTATGACATCGGTTACGGTGGGCTTGACCATGTTTTAGCAAGTGGACGCAACGTCAACATTTTGGTTCTCGATACCGAAGTTTATTCAAATACTGGCGGACAAACATCAAAATCAACGCCACTCGGTGCAGTGGCGAAATTTTCAGCAGGTGGCAAAGCAACCGCTAAAAAAGATTTGGCATTACTGGCGATGGATTACGGCAATGTTTATGTTGCTCACGTTGCTTATGCGGGTAAAGATACTCAAACACTCAATGCGTTTTTGGAAGCTGAAGCCTACGACGGTGTGTCAATCATTATTGCTTACGCGCCTTGTATCGCGCACGGTGTCGATTTGTCTAACAATCATCGGCAACAAAATTTGGCGGTAAAAAGTGGGCATTGGTCACTTTTTCGTTTCAATCCAAATAAAATAAAACAGGGGAAAAATCCAATGCACCTCGATTCAGCAGAGCCTTCAATTCCTTACCGTGACTTTGTGCAAACGGAAACCCGTTTTAGTATGTTGTGGCAAACGCATCCCGAATCAGCGGAGCAATTTTTGGCGCAAGCACAACAAGACGTTATGAATCGCTATCATTATTACAAACAGCTTTCGGAATTAGCTTGGAGCGATACCGAAAGCATTTCAACTTTAAAAATAAAACAGGAGAACCGTAATGGTTGATTTAACGACAAATTATCTGGGTTTAAAATTGGCAAATCCTTTCGTTCCCGCCGCGTCACCGCTGAGTAAAGAAGTGGACAGTGCGCGTCGATTGGAAGATGCAGGGGCAGGGGCTTTAGTCATGTATTCGTTATATGAAGAAAAAATTGCAGCTGAAGCGCGGCAAATGGCGCGATTTTTTTATCAACAATCTCTTGGGCATAGTGAAGCGGATTCATTTCACTCTGTTCCCAACCATATTCAGACGCACCAAAAAAAATATTTGCAGCATTTGGAAGAACTCAAATCGGTGTTGGAAATTCCAATCATCGCAAGTTTGAACGGGTCGTCGTTAGGTGGCTGGATTGATTACGGTAAACAGTTGCAACAAGCGGGCGCGGACGCGCTGGAACTCAATATCTATCACGTTGCCGCAAATGTAGAAGAAAGCGGTGAACAGGTTGAAGGTCGTTATTTGGAAATTTTGCGTGAATTGAAAATGCACGTCAGCGTACCGATTGCGGTAAAAATTTCTGAGCAATTTAGTTCACCGATTCATTTTGCAAAACAGCTTGAAATTGCTGGTGCGGACGGCATCACAATTTTTAACCGTTTCTATCAGCCAGATATCAATTTGAAAACACTTGAGGTTGTACCAAAATTGGAATTATCGACAGCTTCAGAGGCTTTGTTACGCATTCGTTGGACTGCGTTGTTATATGGTAGAACTAAATTATCTGTTGCTGTCAGTGGTGGTTTTCATGAAACACCCGACGTGCTGAAGGCTTTATTGGCGGGTGCAGATGTGGTGCAGTTTTGCAGTGTTTTATTAGAGCGTGGTACGGGACGTTTAACTGAAATGTTAACTGAAATGGAGCAATGGTTAATTGAGCATGATTACGAATCCATTGACCAGCTTCGAGGCAGTGTGAGTCAACAAAATGCAATTGATCCAAGTGCTTATGAACGCGCTAATTATGTGCAGGTTTTGGATAGTTATTCTTACCCAACAGGTGTTTTGCGGTGATGCAAGCGTTGGCACGGTGTCAACGTATTGCAAATCAAAATGAAACAACAACTCGCAAAGCCAAAGCAAAAAATATTGATTTGAATGTTGTCGTTGAACTAACGTCATTAAGTCACGTTAGCTATATCACGCCTACTCCAAATAATGCCCAACTTAGAATTGCGTTCTGGCAAGACGAAATATTTTCTATTGACATAGACCTTGTTAAAACGTTACAAGTAGCCGTGTCTTAAATCACTAAAAAGGCGCAAGTTTTTACCGTTAAACCTTTCTAAAAATCCAGCTCAATTAAATTTTTCAAATTATTTCAAAATAGTAAGTTGCCACAAACGCGATGTAGAAAATCATTTTTTACTGAATTTTGGGACATGATCTATGAACGAAAATACCACAGACAACACATCAACAAGTGTTAACCATAAACTAAGAACCCAACTGCCAAAGTCCCTCACGGGTATTCAAGGATTAGATGAAATTACAGACGGCGGTTTGCCAACAGGTCGTCCAACGCTGCTGTGTGGTGGCGCGGGTTGTGGTAAAACTTTACTGGCAATGGAATTTTTAGTACGCGGTGCAACGCAGTTCAATGAACCTGGTGTCTTTATGGCATTTGAAGAAACCCCCAATGACCTCATCAAAAACGTTGCATCACTTGGGTTTGATTTGGTTGATTTGATTGACAGAAAAAAATTGGTACTCGATTTTGTTTACATTGAACGCAGTGAAATCGAAGAAGCGGGTGAATATAATCTGGATGGCTTATTTATCCGTTTAGCTTTTGCCATTGATTCTATCGGGGCAAAACGTGTCGTACTCGATACGATTGAATCATTGTTTACAGCCTTACCCAATCCCCTTGTTTTGCGAGCTGAATTACGTCGCCTTTTTCGCTGGCTAAAAGATAAAGACGTAACCGCGATCATTACGGGCGAACGTGGCGATGAAACCCTCACACGGCAAGGGTTAGAAGAATACGTTTCTGACTGCGTTATCATTTTAGATCATCGTGTCACCGCGCAAGATTCCACACGACGATTACGCATCGTTAAATATCGCGGTTCAATGCACGGCACAAACGAATATCCATTTTTAATTGATGAAAACGGCCTTTCGATTTTGCCAATTACCTCGCTCGGCTTACAGCATTCGGTTTCCTACGAGCGTATTTCTACGGGCATTCCTCGTTTGGATACGATGCTCGATAATCAAGGTTTTTTTCGTGGTAGCACGATTTTAATTTATGGCACTGCGGGAACAGGAAAAACCTCTTTTGCTTCACAAATCGCTGAAGCCGCTTGTCGGCGTGGTGAACGTGTTCTTTATTTTTCTTTTGAAGAATCACCCGCTCAAATGATACGAAATATGAGTTCGATTGGTATCGATTTACAGTGGTGCGTCGAATCGAAATTACTCAAATTTCACGCAAACCGCCCAACGTTTAGCGGTTTAGAAACACATCTGGCAACAATGCACAGAGAGATTAACACATTCAAACCACAGATTGTTATTGCCGATCCGCTCAGTAGTTTGCATATCGAAGGCAAATCAGCAGAAGTCAAAGCCGTGTTGATGCGTTTGGTGGATTTTCTAAAAACAAATCAAATTACGGGCGTTTTCACAAGTCTTGCGGTAGCTAGCGCAGAATTACCTGAACTTTTTAATGCTCACGATGTGACATCTTTAATTGACACTTGCCTAATCGTGCGTAGCGTAGAATCAGGTGGTGAACGAAATCGTGTTTTGTCTATTTTAAAGTCACGCGGCATGGCGCATTCAAATCAGATTCGTGAATTTATCTTGACGGGACACGGCATCGAATTGTGTGACGTTTATGGCGGTTCGGAGGGCGTTTTAACAGGTTCGGCGCGAATGGCACAGGAAGCAAAAAAGGTTGCCGTCGCGTTGTTACATCGGCAAGAAACCGAATACAAACAACGTGAACTCGAAAATAAACATTCCATTCTCGCCGCGAAGATTGCAACTTTGGAAGCCGAATTTGCGGTACAAAAAGTCGAAGATGAAAAAATTATCGCTCAAGAAATTAGGCAAGTTCAACAGCTAGAAGAAGATCGCTTACAAATGGAAGCAGCGCGTGAAGCCGATGCTGCTAAGGTTAACGGATTGATTTAGGAGTCACGACACATGACAACAAACGAAACAGAAAATTCGACATATGAATGTGAAGAAACGCTCGAATCGTCGCCAGATTCTTTTTATCTTTTGAAGTTATATGTACTGGGGACAACACCAAATTCCCAACACGCCATCAAAAATATTAAAAACATCTGCGAAGAGTATCTGCAAGGACGTTACACGCTCGAAGTGATTGACCTTTACCAACAACCTCAATTAGCGCAAGGTGAACAGATTATTGCAATTCCCACGCTTATCAGAAAATTACCGTTACCTTTGCGCCGTATTTTGGGCGATTTATCCAATGCAGAGCGTGTATTGGTCGGACTTGATATACAGAGGATAAAATAATGCCGATTACGACCCCGTTGACTGAACTGGAACACTTACGCATTCGACTCGCCGATGCAGAAGATAAACTTAATACTATTTTTAGCGGTAAAGTAGACGCACTTGTTATCAACAAGAACGGCGAAAGCAATCAGACGTTTACACGCAATAATTCCGATAGTCTATATCGTGCGTTGGTTGAAAAAATGAATGAAGGCGCGGTCATCATGACCGACAAAGGTATTATTTTATATGCCAATCACGCCTTCAGTGCGTTTGTCAAAATGCCGCTTGAAAAAGTAATCGGTAGCTTTATCTTCAATTGGTTTACGCTTGACTGCAAAAAAAAAATTGAAACGATATTAAACAAAGACAGCGAAAAAAAATATGCAGAACTCATTCTTATCGCTCATGACAAGACAACAATGCCTGTTCATATTTCAATTAGCCAACAAATCACACAACACAGCTTTTGCCTGATTGTGACTAATCTCACAGAGATTAACGCTCGCCGACAAAAAGAGGCGGATGATTTGGTTATTTCGGCAAATTTAGAGCGAAAACGAGATACCGACTTAATTATTGCAAATAATCTGTTGCGGCAAAGTAACGATTTGGCGTTGCACAATCAAATTCTGAAAAAATTGGGTCAGAACACGGTTGATTTAAATACGGTGCATGAATTGTTAGACGAATTGATTCAAAGCATTGAAAAACACTATCCCGAAATGCTGTGTTCGATATTTTTACTCAATAACCTGACTGGAGAATTGCATTGCGGCGTTGTCCCCTGTTACGACAATGCAATTGACGATGCAATTAGTGGTGATAGCGTTGATCCTTCTAATGCGTCAGCATTTCGAGGAGAGCAAGTAATTATCGAAGACGTATTAAACCACCCGCATTGGACAAAGTTTTTGAGCATCATGAAAGATGCTCACCTTCGTTCTTGCTTGGTTCAGCCAATCAAAAATAGTCAAAATGAAGTCTTGGGCGTGCTGGCAATTTATCATCGCAAACCAAATGTACCCTGTGAACCCGAATTAGTTTCCGTTGAACAATACGCGAATTTAGTCTTGTTAATCATCGAGCGTTTTCACAATGACTGCAAAATTCAACAACTGGCATTTTATGACCCGCTGACGGGGTTAGCGAATCGGCGATTGATGTTAGAACGTTTACGCAACAGCATTGAGTATTGCAAACGAGAAAATAAGACGTTAGCGGTGTTGATGATGGATTTAGACAAATTTAAAATCGTGAACGATTCGCTTGGACACGCGGCAGGTGATGAATTATTGCAAAAAGTGGCACGCTGTATTCAAGATCGTTTGCGAAGTGTCGATACGGTTGCGCGTTTTGGTGGCGATGAATTTATCATACTGTTGCAAGACATTGTGAATGTTGAAGACGCGGCGCGAGTTGCCGAGCTGATTATCAGTGACGTGAGCCACCCTTTAAAATTAAGTTGCGGGAATGTGGTGCAAGTGGGCATGAGTATTGGGATTAGTTTATTTCCCCATCACGGTGACACACCTGAATTACTTATGGATCAAGCCGACACCGCGCTTTATCACGCAAAAGAAACAGGACGTGGGCGCGTGGCTTATTTTTCAAGCGAATTAACGCAAAAAATACACGATAGAATTGAATTAGAAAACCGTTTGGAACGCGCAATCAAAAATAACGAACTGCGGCTTTATTACCAACCTCAAGTTGACATTGCGACGGGAAAAATTATTGGTGCGGAAGCCCTAATTCGTTGGCATGATCCCAAAAAGGGGATAATTTCACCGTGTCATTTTATTCCGTTAGCTGAAGAAACGGGGCTAATTGAAAAAATTGGCGAATGGGTCATTTATGAAGCGTGTCGGCAAGGTAAAATCTGGATGGATTTTGGGATTATTGAATTAACGTTGGCAGTTAATGTGTCACCCGTCCAATTTCGACGCTGTGATTTGAATGAATTGGTGAAAAATGCGTTGCATGATACGGGTTTTCCAGCAGAGCGTTTGGAATTGGAATTAACCGAAAGTGGCTTGATGGAAAATCAAGAACAAGCAATCAATGTGCTTAACCAACTTCGAGCGCAATGTGTTCGATTAGCCATTGATGATTTTGGAACGGGTTATTCATCGCTTGCCTATTTAAAACGTTTTCCTTTGGATGTTTTAAAAATCGACAAAAGTTTTATTGATGATATTCCAAAAGTTAAAGATGATATGGAAATCACAGCAACCATTATTGCAATGGGAAAAACGTTAGGTTTCAAAGTATTAGCAGAAGGCGTTGAAACGCCCGAACAACTCGCTTTTTTAAAAGAAAAAGGCTGTGATATTTATCAAGGTTACATAAAAAGTAAACCGTTGCCCGCCGATGATTTCTTAAAATTGTTGGGTGAGGGTGCATAAATATCAAAAATATGGCAATCTTTACGCAAAATATGATTACTAAAAAAGCCCCGAATTAACCACTAAAAACTGAAAAGAAGCGTTATGTCTAAACAAATTAAAATTCGCGTTGAACGTAAAAGTGGCGCAGCGTTAAAACAACATATTTCTGATTTAGCTCGTTTGAGAATTGAAGTTTTTCGAGATTTTCCATATTTGTACGACGGTGATTTTGAATATGAAAAAAAGTATCTGCAAATTTATCTCGATTGCCCTGAAAGTGTTATTGTTCTAGCGTTTGATGATGAAAAAGTCGTTGGTGCATCGACGGCAATGCCGATGAAATATGAAACATCTGAAGTTCAAAAACCATTTGTTCAAAATGGCTACAACCTTGACGATGTTTTTTATTGCAGTGAATCTGTGCTGAATAAAAATTATCGTGGTTTAGGTATTGGTGTTAAGTTTTTTGAAGAACGTGAGGCGCACGCCGCCGAATTAGGAGGCTTTAAACACATTACCTTTTGTTGTGTCGATCGCCCAATTGACCATCCATCGCGCCCCGAAAATTACGCTCCGCTGGATTCCTTCTGGAAAAAACGTGGTTATGTTAAACATCCTGAATTGCACACGACCTATTCTTGGAAAGATTTAGATGAAACCGAAGAAACCGCTAAACCCATGACTTTTTGGTTGAAACACGAATCTTAAAATAGCTTTATTGACCTAATGCGGCTTGCACAACGGCTTTTTGCTGTTCTAAATGTACTCGAAAATTTCCCACCGCTGGAGCTGCTGATGCTTCACGTCCCGCATAAATAACCGTAATGTGTGCAGGTAAATTTTCAACAAAATGATGGCTTGTGTTGTACCACGCGCCTTGATTTTTGGGTTCTTCCTGACACCAAATAAATTCGTTTAAATTCGGATAACGCGCAACTTCTGCTTGAAATAAACTTTCAGGAAAGGGGTACAACTGCTCAATTCGAGTAATCGCAACGTGTGCTAAATTGCTTTCACGTCGCGCTTCAAGTAAATCGTAATACACTTTTCCTGCACAAAAAACGAGGCGCGTGACTTTCATATCGTCGATTTCATGCTCACCCAAAATGGGTTGAAATTGCCCGTGCGTCAAGTCGTCCAAACTTGAAACGGCGAGTTTATGCCGTAACAAACTTTTGGGTGTCATCACAATCAACGGTTTACGATATTTCCGTAACATTTGCCGACGTAATAAATGAAAAATTTGAGCGGGTGTTGTGGGGCTACAAACTTGGATATTTTGCTCCGCGCAAAGCTGTAAATAGCGTTCCAGACGTGCTGACGAATGCTCAGGACCTTGCCCTTCAAAACCGTGTGGCAACAGCATCACCAAGCCACACATTCTGCCCCATTTTGTTTCGCCAGAGCTGATGAATTGGTCAATTAAAACCTGTGCGCCGTTGGCAAAATCACCAAATTGCGCTTCCCAAATTGCCAGCGTATTCGGCATTGTCGTGCTGTAACCGTATTCAAAACCCAAAACGCCCGCTTCTGACAATAACGAATCATAAATTTGAACATCACCTTGTTCTTTGTGCAGATATTTGAGCGGCGTGTAACTGCGATTTTCATGCTGATTGTGCAAAACAGCGTGTCGATGCACAAACGTTCCTCGCCCCACATCTTGCCCTGTCAAACGCACATTAAATTTGTCTAAAAGCAAAGTGGCATACGCCATATTTTCCGCAAATCCCCAATCTAACGGTAATTTTCCATCCATCATGTCACGGCGATTTTCCATTACTTTGGCAACACGCGGATGCACTTCAAAATCGGCGGGTAACGTCAACAATCGTTCTGAAGAATAACGCAGTGTTTCGAGTTTTACAGCCGTTTCATGAACTACCGTCCAATGTGCATTTAAAAATGGCTCCCATTGTGCGCTGTAGGAATACTTTATGTGTGAAATGGGACGCGACACAATTTCACCCGCATCTAAACGGCGGTGATAATCTGTAATTTGTTGCTGAACTTGAGAAGCATCAATAATGCCTTCGTTAATCAGTTGTTGCGCGTATAACTCACGCGTAGTCTGGCGTTGACTAATTTTTTTATACATTAACGGATTCGTTATTGCTGGTTCATCGGCTTCGTTATGCCCTAATCGACGATAACAAATTAAATCAATGACGACATCTCGATTAAAACGAACACGAAAATCCAATGCCAACTGCGTAACAAATAAAACCGCTTCAGGATCGTCACTGTTGACATGAAAAACGGGGGCTTGAATCATTCGCGCAACGTCGGTGCAATAAAGCGTCGAGCGTGCATCAAGCGGATTACTCGTGGTAAAACCAATCTGATTATTGATAACAATATGCACCGTGCCGCCCGTATAAAAGGCGCGAGTTTGTGACATATTGAGCGTTTCCATAATAATTCCCTGACCAGAAAACGCCGCATCACCGTGAATTAAAACGGGAATTATTTTGTTAATACCATTTTTACCCGCACGATCTTGACGCGCTCTGACAGAACCCTCAACAACGGGATTGATAATTTCTAAATGTGACGGATTAAATGCCAAAGTAATATGTGCAGTACCGCCAGGTGTTTCGACATCTGACGAAAAGCCCATGTGATATTTAACATCGCCCGTACTCACACCCGCTGAAAGTGGCGATGTTCCCGCAAATTCATTAAATAAAACGGTTGGATTTTTTCCAAAAATATTCACTAATACATTTAGCCGCCCACGATGTGCCATACCGATTACAATTTCTTTCGCGCCTTTCGCGCCTAAGCCTTGAATTAACTCGTCTAAAATGGGAATAAGCGATTCGCCGCCTTCAAGCGAAAAACGTTTTTGTCCGACAAATTTTGCGTGCAAATGTGTTTCGATACCTTCAGCGGCAATAAGTTGTTTGAGAATCCATAGCTTTTTTTCAGTATTTACAACAATTTTACCTTGTCCATCACCAAAAGGAGCAGGTGGATTTTCCAATCGTTCAATAAGCCAACGTCGTGTTGGCGTGTCGGCAATGTGCATAAATTCAGAGCCAATACTGCCGCAATAAATTCGCTCTAAATTGACCATAATGTCGCGCAACGGCAAACATTTGTCGTTTTGAAGCGTTCCCGTATCAAATATCGTATCCATATCCAACGCTGACAATCCGTAATAACTTGGATCTAAATCAGGTGGAATGATGTGGTTTTTGCCCAAAGGATTATTTTGGGCAATTTGATGACCACGCACGCGGTAATGATTGATTAAACGCGCCACCGCAGATTGTTTTTTTACGCTTGCTTCAGTGAAACCTTGTAATTTTGCAAGCCGACCTTGAGATTTTTGTGCGAGTTGCGCGAAACGTTCAATGATTGGGCTGTGAGCAATTTCATAATCGGCTGCATGATGCAATTCACGGAATTTTGCTTGCCAGCTTGGGTCGATAGATTCTGGATTTTCCAAAAATCGTTCGTAAAGTTCTTCGATAAAATTAGCGTTACCGCCGTAAAAACCTGATGAATCTTGAAAAAAAGCGCGTAAATCGTTCATGTGAATAGTTAGTGAATAGTTTGTTTGGCGGTTATTGTAGATTGAAATTTATGTAAAATCTCACGATGGCGCATTTGCAATTAAAATCGCTCGTTTTGGTGCTGGCAAACCTTCACACGTCAGAGCGGGATTTTCGGGGTTTAAAAAATTGGGTAACGAATGAAAACGCATCCATTCTGTTGAGCGTTGTTCTTGGGTACTTGTCACCGTTACATCAACGACGCGAACATTGGTAAAACCGCAACGATTTAACCAACTAACAAGTGTTGCACAACTGGGTAAAAACCAAACATTTCGCATTTGTGCGTAACGATCTTCGGGTAATAACGCTTCACCCAGTTCACCATCAATAATCAACGTTTCCAAAATCAATTCACCGCCAGATTTCAAGCAATCTCGCAATTCAAATAAATGATCAAGTGGTGAGCGACGATGATATAAAACGCCCATTGAAAAAACGGTATCAAAACAATTCAAATTTGGTGGCAAGTCTTCAATGCCAAGTGGTAAAACGTCAATGGGCGCATTGTTATCGTAAAACTTTTTCATAATTTGAAATTGCATGATGTTTCGCAACATGGGGTCAATGCCAATCACACGTTTTGCACCTGCGCCCAGCATTCGCCAACAATGATAACCGTTGCCGCACCCGACATCTAAAACCAGCCGATTTGTTAGCGGTGCAATGTGCTTTTCTAAACGTTGCCATTTCCAATCCGAACGCCATTCGGTGTCAATGTAAATGCCAAACAAATCAAAAGGACCTTTGCGCCAAGGTGAAAAGGTTTGCAGTTGCGTTTTTAATTCGTGTTGCAGTTCAGGTGTAATTTCGTCAGCGTCGCCGAGTTTTATTGTATCCGTTGAAATTGAACGAAAATTCGCCGAAATGTTTGGCAATTGTGCAAATTGGTTTTGCCACCTTGCCAATTCACCGTGTTTTGTGGTGTCGAAAGCATTAGCAAATTGCGGCGGCAATTGGTTTGCCCAAAATTCCACATTAGCGTCTTTTAGAGCTTGGTATAAATCAGAATAAGGCATTATTTGAGTGCAATAAATGAAGCAAAATTAAAATACTGAAACCACAATTCGGCACTGCTAAAACCGACCGATTTCAATCGCTGTTGATGTTGTGCGAACGTTTCGGGAATTAACACATTTTCCAAAGCTGTACGTTTTTGGCTAATTTCTAATTCGCTGTAACCTTGTGCTTTTTTAAACGCGTGATGCAAATCAATTTGTAATTCTTGTTGCCGTGCATCATCGAACGCGAGTTTTTCAGAAATAATCAACGCGCCGTTTGGCAACAAACCGTTGTAAATTTTAGCGAGTAATTGTTGTCGTTTTTCAAGGGCTAAAAATTGCAACGTAAAATTCAAAACGACAACGGACGCATTTTCAATTTTCAGGTCTTGAATGTCGGTGCATTGCAATTCAATCGGTGTTTTTTCTTGCGTCAAAATACTTTCAAATCGCGCCAACATTGCAGTCGAATTATCAACAGCGACAATTTTGCAATTTTCAACCGTAATATTTTGGCGCATTGAAAAAGACGCGGCACCGAGCGAGCAACCTAAATCGTAACAAACGCTGTTGGGCGTAGCAAAACGCCCCGCTAACAAACCGATAGCGGTGATAATTGTTTGATAACCTGGCACGGAACGTTGAATCATGTCGGGAAAAACTTTGGCAACATTGTCGTCAAAAGCAAATCCACTAACGTGTCCAAGCGGTTGACTGTAAAGCGAATCTTTAATTGGAGTCATCGAAAATGAAAAAGGCGCAAAGGTCAAACCTTGCGCCATAAAAAGGTGAATGGATGCGTTGAATTACGAATTTTTTAACGCTTCAGCATTACGTTTTGCTAAACCGTCAATGACTGCGTTGAGCGAGCCTTTCGTTTGGATTTCATCACTAAATGTTGTGCGGTAATTGGTTACTAAACTTACACCTTCAATCATGATGTCGTAGGCTTTCCATTCACCATTGGTTAAATACATTCTGTAATTTACAGCAATCGGTTGAATGCCTGGTTGTAAAACTTCTGTTTTCACGACAACTTTTGTTGCGCCGTCTTCCATTTCACTGGGTAAAAAACGCACTGACCATTCTTTAAATTCACTAAACGCACGCGAATAAGTGCGAACTAATAAAGTTTGAAATTCTTTTTTGAAGCGTTCTTGTTCATCTGGTGTCGCTGACTTCCATGCTTTACCCAAAACTAGCGACGCAATTTTGTCAAAATCAACGTGTGGATAAATCGCTTGATTAACAAATTGGGTCACTTTATTAAAATCTTTAATAAAATTTTGGTCTTGCATTTTTTGTTGTAATTTATCAGATGCTTCCGAAATAGCGTGTTGCGGTGCGGACAATTCAGAGGCAAAAGCTCGCGCCATCGGTGTTAAACCTAGGCATACAATAAATAAAACAAATAAGGTATAGTGTTTGATTCTCATAAAAAACGTCCAAAATAAATACAAAAAATATGACATATCATAGCATTAAATTTCCAGCGACACGCATGAGAAGAATGCGCCGCAATGATTTTTCCCGCCGCTTAATGCGCGAAAATAGTTTAACTGTTGATGACTTAATTTATCCCGTTTTTGTGGTTGAAGGCATTAATAAACGCGAAAGTATTTCTTCCATGCCTGGCGTGGAACGTTTGTCGCTTGATTTGTTGATTGAAGAAGCACGAGAACTTTATATTTTAGGCATTCCAGCGATTGCATTGTTTCCAGTTGTGTCCGCAGAAAGAAAATCAGACGATGCAGTTGAAGCCTTTAATCCAAATGGTTTGGTGCAACGCACCGTTCGGGCGTTAAAAAAAGCAGTACCCGAATTGGGTATTATTACTGATGTGGCATTAGATCCATTCACCTCGCATGGTCAAGACGGTTTGATTAACGCTGATGGTTATGTGTTAAACGATGAAACGATTGCTGTGCTAGTCAAACAAGCGTTATCACACGCAAAAGCAGGTGCCGATATTGTCGCGCCATCGGATATGATGGACGGTCGAATTGGCGCAATTCGTCAGGCACTCGAATCTGGAAATTATTCACACACACGCATTTTGGCGTATTCGGCAAAATATGCGTCGAGTTTTTATGGTCCTTTTCGTGATGCGGTTGGTTCAGCGGGAAATTTAGGTAAAGGCAATAAATTCAGTTATCAAATGGATCCTGCAAATTCTGACGAAGCCTTGCGTGAGGTTGAATTGGATTTACAAGAAGGTGCAGACATGATTATGGTAAAACCTGGAATGCCTTATTTGGACATTATTTACCGTGTTAAAACAGAATTTGGTGTGCCGACATTTGCGTATCAAGTCAGTGGTGAATATGCCATGTTGAAAGCTGCGTCCCAAAATGGCTGGTTAGATGAAAAAGCTGTTGTTTTAGAATCGTTATTGGCATTCAAACGAGCAGGCAGCGATGCTATTTTGACGTATTACGCAAAAACTGTGGCGCAATGGTTACAAAATTAAATTATTTAGACGGCAAGCTGCACAGCATTCCGTTTGTTACGTTTCACGGCATACAATGCTTCGTCTGAAAGTGTCATCAATTCTTTCCACGTCGGCTTACCATTGCGTGAACACGCCACGCCTATACTGACGGTCATCGGTTTTAGCAATTGCACGTTTTCGACTTGATTACGTTCAATCATTTGTCGAATGTATTCGGCTAATACCAACGCATTTTTACTGTCGGTATTGGGTGCAATCACTAAAAATTCTTCGCCACCTAATCGGCATGGAATGTCATTTGCCCGCATACATTTACGCATAATTTTAGCGGTATGAATAAGTACCAAGTCACCTGCATCATGCCCTAAACTATCGTTCACGGATTTGAAATGATCCAAATCTAACATCAACACACTCAACGGCGTATTGCTGTGCAGTGCTTCTGTCCATGCCTGTTCTAGGCGATTCATTGAATATCGTCGATTTGATAAGCCCGTTAAAACATCGGTATTTGCCATCAATTCCAGTCGCCGATTTGCCACCGCTAGTTTTGCAATATAACGCTGTAAATCTTTACGTTCTGCTTCCACTTCTCGTTGAAGGTTAATAATACGTTGTCCTGCACGAATTCGCGCCAACAGCACTTTTAGATTTAGAGGCGTTGTCACATAGTCATCAATGCCTGCACTGAATGCTTTAACCAAAGCACTTTCTTCGCTCGCTGAGGTAAGCATAATAATGTAAATGGAACTTCCCCACGTTGATGAATGCAATGTTTTTGAAAGTTCAATGCCGTCCATGGGTTTCATGTGCCAATTGGTAACAATCAAATCGGGTTTGTATTCCAATGCGTGCTTTAATGCCGCATGGCCATCTTTACACGTCGCCACTTGATGACCTGCGGCGGTGAGTTGTCTTGATAGTCGTGTCAACATTGTCGGGTCGTCATCAACAACCAATATGTTGAATCCAGATAAACCATTGTTATTCAAATCAGAAAAAAATTCAGGTGATGATTGCCGAGTATCGGTTTTAACGTTAATCAACTTGCCCCATTCGTACCATTGTTTCAGCACGTCATCAATTAAGGCATCTAATTCGTGAACATCAAACGTATGCAACGCAGATTCAATTAGTAATTCTGGCATCAAGACAGCACGGTACCCCTCATCAGCAACACAATAATTTGCGATTTGTCGCGCAAATTTTAATTGTTGAGCAAATTTACTGACTTTAGAGGGATTCTCTGTGTTTGGTTCATTAAAACTGAGTTTTAACGCTTCAAGAAATACACTTGAAAAGCCCCAATCTGCAAGTAACATGAGAGTTAATGCGTTATGGTCTGTGGCAAAACGCTCTTGTTCAAGTCTTAATAACTCAGTGCCGTGGGCAAAAATACATTCACCGTAGCTTTCTGACCAAGCCGTTGCTAAAGCAAGGCGACCAATGTCTGAGAGTAAACCCAGTGTAAAGGCTTCTTCTGAACTAATGACGCGCTCACGCACACTTAAACAGGTAATTGCCACTGCTATCGCTAACGATCTTGACCAGTAAGTTGAGTAATCAAAACCTGGGCAACGGCTGTAGCTATCGTTACCGATCAACGAAAGACTTAACGCAAAGTTTTTTGCTGCGTTCATTCCCATCATGATAATGGCATCGCTGATATTAGAAATAACACGATTTGCACCACTAGCGGCCGAATTGGCAAATTGTAAAATGCGCCCACTTAATGCAGGATCTAGCTTAATTAACTGTGCAACTTGATTGATTTCAACATCATCGCGTTGTAATAATTTCATGATTTCCAATGCCGTACCCGAAGGTGACGGCAGACGATTAGCCGTTTTGAATTCGTGAAAATTAAATGTTGGGTTCATAAATTATGCGTGTCAGTTTTCAGGTGGTGTTATGCGCCAATTTCTGGAAATCTTTCAACTCTGTGGATGGCACAAAATGTGTTTGTAAAATATCCTCATTTTGAAAAGAGAATTTCAAAATGGCGATGATTGAAGTGAAATGTTCTATGTACCGATAAACCTATGTCGTAAAACACGGTGTAGATGCAAAAGGAAATCAACTGTTTGTATGTCGAAATCGTAATTGCATAAAGAAAACTTTTCAACTTGAATATGAGCTAAATGCCAAGATACGAAGGCACAACAAAAAATCATCCATCAAGCCATGAATACGAATGGTATCAGTGATAACGCGCGAATACTAAAAATTAGCCTAAAAAAGGTTATCGAGCGTTTCAAACAACACCTAAAATGGCAGATTCAAGTCATAAGTGCAACGGGTAAAATAGAAGGCAATTTTTACCCTGTTACAAGAGATTGGCTTTGATGCATAAATACCAAAAATATGTCAACCTTTAGCTTTTCAGATTGAATCATCCAATAGTTCTCATGTCAAAATCAAGCTA
>CAIRCR010000322.1 GCA_903877065.1 uncultured Pseudomonadota bacterium | reverse complement strand
TAGTGGGTGGGTTTGCAATGCGTTTTGATACGAATAAAGAGTTAGCAAATTACGTTGCAATGATTGGTTTTTATCAAATGCCGCTCGATTATTTGGACACGTTTAAGCAAAAAATTCAAAACGTCACAAAAGAACAAATCGCCGATGCGTTTAAACGTCGTGTTAATTTAGCCAATTTGCAAACCGTTACCGTCGGGAAAAAATAATCATGGCTGATAAAAATGCGAAAAAAAAAACCGATTCTCAAAATGCAACGATTGCGAAAAATCGTCAAGCCACGCACGAATACTCAATTGAAGATAAATTTGAAGCGGGTTTAGTTTTGGAAGGTTGGGAAGTGAAAAGTTTGCGTGACGGGCGCGTGCAACTCAAAGAAAGTTACGTCACCATCAAAAAAGGCGAAGCATGGTTACAAGGCGCACACATTTCGCCATTGCTTTCCGCATCAACACATATCAGACCTGAAGCGGTTCGCAATAAAAAATTACTGCTCAATCGGCACGAATTAAACAAATTGATTGGCGCGGTTGAACGCAAAGGCTACACGATTGTTCCGCTTGGAATGTATTGGAAAAACGGACGCGCAAAAATCGAAATTGGTTTAGCAAAGGGCAAGCAATTACACGACAAACGCGCCGCATCAAAAGATGCTGATTGGAAACGTGAGCAAGCGCGAATTATGAAGAAGGCTTAAATCATGTATGCCGAAAAACTAAAACAATTTGAAAACACTGAAAATCTAGCGGGCAAAGCATGGGAACACGCTGTGCTAATTGATTTCACTGCAAAATCAGGAATTAAAGATTGCGCGATGCACTGCTTTCATTATCATCAAATGTTAGAAATGTTGCTAAAACATACATTGGAAACAAAAAGTGAATTTGGTTCATACAGTAAAACACATAAGTTGTATCGATTACTCGAAGAAGTCATTGCAACAACAGCGTTTCACACAGACAAATCAAAATATTTTATGGCTCTGCAAGTTATTTCAGTGTGTGCCGAAGAATATCGCTATAACTTTCTGATTGATTGTCAGGGTTATTGGGAAGGCGTGAAAGTAGCAGACGAATTACTTGAGCAGTTACTCGTCTTTTAAAAAATTTTACACGAGGACAAATAATGATTATTAACGGTGTCACAATAGACGCGACTTTCGCCGAAGCCTTCCCGATGAAAGGCACGCGAGCGATTATCACCGCACAAAATGAAAAATGGGCAATGATTGCCGCGCAAGCCATGACAGGTTTTGCCACGTCAGTGATTGCGTGCGGTTGTGAAGCAGGAATTGAACGAACTTTAACACCTGATGAAACGCCTGATGGTCGTCCAGGTGTTGCAATTATGATTTTTGCAATGGGTGGAAAAGGGTTAGCCAAACAACTCGAAACTCGCGCTGGTCAATGCGTTTTAACGTCACCCACTTCTGCGTTATTTGCAGGAATTAACGGCGGCATTCGTATTCCACTCGGTAAAAATTTACGTTATTTCGGTGACGGATTTCAAACCTCAAAAGTGATTTCTGGCAAACGTTATTGGCGTATTCCTGTGATGGATGGTGAATTTTTAGCCGAAGCCACAACGGGACAAGTCGATGCAATTGGTGGCGGAAACTTCTTAGTTTTAGCACAATCACAGCCGCAAGCTCTCGCCGCGTGTGAAGCCGCAATTGAAGAAATGAAAAAAATCCCCAACGTCATCATGCCATTCCCTGGCGGTGTGGTGCGTTCTGGTTCAAAAGTCGGTTCAAAATATAAATCTCTCGGTGCATCAACCAACGACGCATTTTGTCCGACGCTAAAAGGTTCAACCAAAAAAACTGATTTATCGCCCGACATCGAATCGGTGATGGAAATTGTTATCGACGGTTTGACCAAAGAAGATATCGACAAAGCCATGCGTGTCGGTATTCAAGCGGTTTGTGATTTGGGCGCAGAAAATGGCATCATGCGAATCAGCGCGGGAAATTACGGCGGCAAATTAGGTCCTTTCCATTTTCATTTACAGGAGATTATGGCATGAGCGCGTTAACCTTCACCCTTAAAACCCAGCCCAATCAACGTGTCGATATGTCGCCGCTTGTTTGTCATGTGTTGGAAAAATTAGATGCCACTGAAATTGCCGCCATTAAATTACATTGTGGCAAAAGCAAAATGCGTGTTGATGAGCTTTTTACAATTAGCGGTTATGACCCAAAACATATTTTGATTAGAAATAGTTTCAACAAACTCGACTACATCGGCAAAGATTTAGACGGCGGCATCATTCACGTTGAAGGCGATGCTGGCGCATATTGCGGCATGGGTATGAAAACGGGCGCAATCAAAGTTTTTGGCAATGCTGGAATTTACGCGGGTTGTGAAATGAAAAAAGGGCAACTCGAAATCGACGGCAACACAGGCGATTTTTTAGGCGGCGCACTCGCTGGCAATAAAATGGGCATGAAAGGCGGTTTGATTTTGGTCAAAGGCAACGCTGGCGATCGTGTTGGCGATCATTTACGTCGTGGCACCATTTTAATCGAAGGCAGTGCAGGCGATTATTGCGGTTCACGCATGATTGCGGGAACAATCGCGGTCATGGGCTTTACAGGAAAATTTTTAGGTCATTCAATGCGACGCGGCACGTTGTTGTTGTGGAACGCACCCAAATTATCAGCCAGTTTCAACGACTGCGGCTCACACACGTTGGCATTTTTGCCGATGTTGTTTAACTCATTCAAAGAATTAAATTCACCTTTTGCCAACCCTCAAAATGCGTTTAATCGTGTTCAACGTTACGCAGGTGATATGGCTGAAATCGGACGCGGTGAAGTCTTAGTTAAGATTTAACATTTAAAAGTTTCAACCGTCGTTTTATAATTCAGGGCGTTGAATTTATAAACCGCTGGATTCAAAAACTATTTTAATTTCAAATTGGAGTTTTATTATGAAAAATACGATTCAAAAAGCACAACAAGGTTTTACGTTAATCGAGTTGATGATTGTCGTGGCAATCATTGGTATTTTGGCTTCAGTGGCGTTGCCCGCTTATCAAAACTACACGAAAAAAGCGAAATTCAGCGAAGTTGTTTTAGCTACAAATGCCGCAAAAATTGCAGTTGAGATTTGTGCTCAAAATACAGTTGGAACAGCTGCTGGAACTATTAGTGCTTGTGCTGGTGGTCAAAATGGCGTGCCTAGCGATCTTGGTGCAAGTGGTTTTGTAACTTCGGTTACAACTGTTGCAGCGGGTATTATTACTGCAACAGCTGTTAGTACTAATGGTTTAAATGGTGAAACTTATATTTTAACTCCAACAATGGCTTCTGGTAGAGCAACATGGGCAGTCACTGGCACTTGCAAAGGCACTGCAGCAGTAGGGGGAGCAGCTGCAACTGATGCAATCTGCTAATTCATAGCTAATTCGAGTTAAACAAAACCGCCCTTTCAGTGCAAACTGGGGGTGGTTTTTTGTTAATGTAGCTTTATTCAATGTAACAATTTTAGGCATAAAAATATAATCGCCTAATGTATCGTAAATTCCATTTAAAAATCAGGGTTATTACCCTCGAAAATAACCAGGTGAGATGATTGTTCTTTAATTTTTACGAGTGAAAATGATGAATGTCGGAATGAAAAAAGCACAAAGTGGTT
>CAIRCR010000321.1 GCA_903877065.1 uncultured Pseudomonadota bacterium | reverse complement strand
TAACTGACCGTGCGTTTTGAGCCTTTGATTATGACCTAAACACGTTTGGAGAATGACATGACAATTGAAATACTGAGTCGCATTTTAGGCTGGACAACCGTCGTCAACATGAGCATTTTGACCTTATGGTTTTTGCTATTCATGTTTTGTCATGATGCTGTGTATCGACTACACAGCAAGTGGTTTGAATTGTCTACGGTGTGTTTTGATTCAATTCACTACGAAGGCATGGCTTTTTACAAAATTGGTATTTTTTTGTTTAATCTGGCACCGTTTTTGGCAATTCAGATTGTAAATTAGCGCACTTTCGCGGCAATTGCCTCGGCTGAACGAACAACGTTACTTGCCATTCTTTCAGAAGCGGCATCAATCAAACGACCGTCTAACGCTGCCGCACCTTTACCTTGTGAGGCTGCTTCTTTTAAGGCTTCTAAAATACGTTTTGCTTTATTCACTTCAGCTTCAGGCGGTGTAAAAACCTCATTTGCCAGCGCAATTTGTGACGGATGAATTGCCCATTTTCCTTCACAGCCCAACGCCGCCGCGCGTTTCGCGCCTAAAATATAACCTTCTGGGTCTTTAATATCACCAAAAGGACCATCAATTGGACGTAAACCGTAAGCACGGCAAGCCACAATCATACGACTTAATGCAAAATGCCATTGATCGCCAGGATAATCAGGATTTAATCCACCAATGTTGACAGTTCTTGCGCGATTGCTTGCGGCGTAATCCGCAACGCCAAAATGCAGAGCTTCCAAACGTCCACCGATTGCACCCTGTTTAGCAATGTCTTCGACGTTTGCCATGCCAAGTGCAGTTTCAATTAACGCTTCAATGCCGATTTTGTTTTTCAAACCTTGTTGCATTTCTAATTGATTGAGCATGGATTCAACCATATAAACATCGGCATAAACGCCAACTTTTGGAATCAAAATCGTGTCAATTTTACTGCCTGCTTGTTCGACTAAATCAACTACGTCACGCACCATATATTGCGTGTCCAAACCGTTGATTCGCACTGAAACCGTAATCCCGTGACCTTTCCAATCCAAATCGTTAATGGCTTGAATCACATTTTTACGCGCAGTCAATTTATCATCTGGCGCAACGGCATCTTCTAAATCTAAAAAGATAAAATCCACGCCGCTTTTTAACGCTTTTTCAAACATTTCTGGACTGGTTCCAGGTACAGCTAATTCACAGCGTTGAACACGTTGAACGTTCGCTGTATATAAAGTGTGACTCATTGTATTTTCCTTTGAATAAAAATAAAAAATCCAGTCTCAAAACTGGAATGAAATTTGAAATTAACAACACTGTCATTCTACTTTTGAAGTTTGCAATGTCAATTATAAACGTGCTTTAGGCGCGTCACGCCTTGCTAATTAACACGTTCACCAATTTTTTGTCATGATTGCGGCGTAAATTAAGCGAATGTAGCGCAAATGTGTAGCAATAATTGTCCCATTTTTATCCCACCCTCGAAAAATAACAAAAAATTAACCCGCAAAAACAACTTCAAATTGCGCCATAAAATCACAAATAGTGGCGCGTGATTTAATTTGAACTAATTGTGTCAATGTTTCTGCCGTCAAACCTCTTTCTAACAACGATTCATTTTCAACGAAAACATCATTTACATCCATTGTCGGCAACATGGAAAACAAGGTTGCTGTATTTTTATAATCCAAATTTAACGTGTCTTGATGGGTCTTCAAATGAAACACAGCGTCATCTAAAAGCAGCACACTAACGCTTTGCTCAAATGCAGCAGTGGTTAAGATAATATCAAACATCTCTTGTACATAAAGCCCGCTGTAACTCGGTTTGCGTAACACAAATAAAAAACGTTTCATGATTTTTTATATCCAATAATTTTTTCAATTGTAGCCATACTTTCTAACAAACCACGTTTTCACCAGCTGAGTGAGTATGCAATAACTCGATAAAATCAACGCGAGCCACATAAAGTATTCAGCAGGCAGCGGCACAAAACCTAGCACAGAAGCGATAGGCGAAAAGGGCAAATACATGGCAATCGCCATAATTGTCAGCGTAACCAGTAACATAGGCAGGGCAGGGCGACTTTGTAAAAAAGGAATTTTCGGCGTGCGGATAATGTAGACAATGAGCGTTTGCGTCATCAAACTTTCGACAAACCAACCCGTTTGAAACAAGGCTTGTTCCTCAACAGTGTTTGCTTGAAAAACAAACCACATCAACGCATAAGTTGCGTAGTCGAAGAGCGAACTAATCGGACCAATAAAAAGCATGAATCGTTGAATGTCGCCAACTTGCCATTTTCGAGGTTTTTCAAGATATTCGTTATCAACGTGGTCAAAGGGAATGCCCGTTTGCGAAAAATCGTAAAGCAGATTATTCAATAAAATTTGTACGGGTTGCATCGGCAAAAATGGCAATAACGCGCTCGCTCCCAAAACACTAAACATATTCCCAAAGTTAGAACTGGTACCCATTTTGATGTATTTGACGATGTTGCCAAACGTTCTGCGACCTTCAAGAATGCCTTGTTCCAACACCAACAAACTTTTTTCTAGCAAAATAATGTCGGCAGATTCTTTGGCAATATCAACCGCTGTATCAACAGAAATTCCCACGTCAGCTTCTCTTAATGCCGCCGCGTCATTGATGCCATCGCCCATAAATCCAACAATGTGTCCATTTGTACGCAACACATGAACAATTCTTGATTTTTGCAGCGGTGATAATTTAGCAAAAACTGTGGTCGTTTCAGCAAGCGTGGCGAGTTCTTCATCGGATAAACTTTCAACTTCACTGCCGAGCAAGGTATTTTGAACATTTAAGCCAACATCTTTGCAGGTTTTGCGAGCAATAATCGCGTTGTCACCCGTCAAAACTTTCACTTGTACGCCACCGCGATTGAGTGCCGCAATTGCAACCGCCGCCGAGTCTTTTGGCGGATCAAGAAACGCAATTAAACCAATCAAAATTAAATCGTGTTCATCGGCAACAGAATAACTCGATTGATCCAACGGCAATTCTTTATAAGCCACCGCAATGACGCGCAATCCGTCCTCGTTGAGTTCCTGATTTAACTGCGTGACTTGCGCTTGAATCGCGGCATCAACAAGAAAAATTTGATTATTTACTTTGACGTGCGAACAAACTTGAAGAATTTCCTCGACCGCACCTTTGCAAATGAGTTCGTGATGATGATTTTCTTCTTCAATCACAACCGACATTCGGCGACGCGCAAAATCAAAGGGAATTTCATCAATTTTGCGAAAATTACGCTCAACTTTTAAGACTTCGTGAAGTTCGACGTGTTCTAAAACCGCAACGTCCAGCAAATTTTTCAAACCTGTTTGATAAAAACTATTCAAAAACGCGAACTCCAAAACTTCCGCATTTTCTTCGCCGTAAATATCGAGGTGCATTTTCAAAATAATTTTGTCTTGCGTGAGCGTTCCCGTTTTGTCCGTACACAAAATATCCATCGCACCAAAATTTTGAATCGCATCGATATTTTTAACAATTACTTTTTTATCTGACATCGCAATCGCGCCACGCGCCAAGTTTGCCGTCACAATCATCGGCAACATTTCAGGCGTTAAACCCACTGCGACAGAAAGTGCAAAAAAGAAGGCTTCCGTCCAATTTCCTTTCATCAAACCGTTAATCAAAAAAACAACGGGAACCATGACAAACATAAAACGTAACAGCAAAAAGCTGACATCATTCACGCCTTTATCGAAACTGGTCACGGATTTGTGAGCGACAACCGTTTTCGCCAACGAACCCAAATAAGTTGTGCTGCCTGTTTCGATAACAACCGCCGTCCCCGTGCCACTGATAACGTTTGTGCCTAAAAAACAAAGATTTGAAAATTCTAATGGATTGTTGAGTTGTAACTGTTCATTCGGTAAAACGGGCTGTTTTTCAACGGGCAACGATTCGCCCGTTAATGAACCTTGACTGACAAATAAATCTTTTGCAAAAATCAAACGGACATCGGCTGGAATCATGTCGCCAGCAGCTAAAAAAATCACATCGCCTGGCGCAAGTAATTTAATCGGGATTTCTTGTCTATCGGGAAGGTCAAGGTTGAGCGTCAAGCCTAAATCTCGCGCCAAACTTGGGGAAATATCTTTACGCGGATCTTTGCGGCTAACCGTTGCGGTGGTATGCACCATTTCTTGTAATTTTTCAGCCGCCTGACTTGAACGAAATTCTTGAGAAAAGCGCAACACCACACTAAAAACTACCATGCTGAAAATAATTACAGCCGCTTTTGTATCTTCTGTCAGTAGCGCGATGACTGCCAACGTCAACAATAAAATAACCAGTGGATTTTGAAACGTTTTTAAAAACTGAACATACCATTTCGATGGCTTTTCATGAGCAATTTCATTGAGTCCAATTTTTCCCAGCCGCAAAGACGATTGAAGCTCGCTTAATCCTTCCGAAGACGTATTTAAAATTTCAAATACCGTTTCTGCGTCACTTTGAGCAATTTGAATCAGTTTTGCTGGCAACAATGGAGAAACAGCGTGTACGGCAGGTAGCGGATTACCGAATGTGCCATTCCAGCCCCACATACTTCTAAATATTGTTTTGCTTTCGGAATTGGGTTTCATCTGGTTTTGGCTCAATTAGCAATCATCAATCTTGATAACCCAAACTTTGCAATGCGCGTTCGTTATCCGACCAACCTTTTTTCACTTTTACCCAAAGTTGTAAATACACTTTTTGCCCAATCAAACGCTCAATATCAAGCCGTGCGTCCGTGCCAACTTTTTTTAGCATTTCGCCTTCTGTGCCAATGATGATGCTCTTTTGCGAAAGACGTTCAATCCAAATAATCGCGTAAATTTTACTGAGATTTTCGAGTTCTTCATATTTTTCAATTTCAACCGTCAATTCATACGGTAATTCCGCACCCAAACGACGCATTAACTTTTCACGAATAATTTCAGCAACTAAAAACCGTTCGGGTCTGTCCGTAATTTGATCGGCGGGATAAATCAAATCGCCTTCAGGCAATAATTCCATAATCGCGCTTTCTAGCTCTTCCAAATGAATGCGTTTTAACGCAGAAATTGGCAAAATTGCGTGAAACGGAAAACGCTCTTGTGCAGCGGCAAAAAAGGCAAAAACTTTGTCTTTGTCGGTGATTCTATCGACTTTGTTGACCGCCAAAATAACGGGCAAACCTGCTTGTTTGAGTTTTTCAAAAATGACTTCGTCATATTCGTGCCATTCCAATCGGTCAATCAGCCAAACAACCACGTTCACGCCCATTAACGTGCTGTCTGCGGTGCGATTCAATTGGCGATTCAACGCCTTTTTTTGATCGGCGTGCATTCCAGGCGTATCCATGTAAATAATTTGCCCTTCGTCAGTCGTATTGATACCTAAAATTCGATGGCGCGTTGTTTGTGGCTTGCGTGAAGTGATACTGATTTTTTGTTTGAGTAAATGATTCATTAACGTCGATTTACCGACATTTGGACGACCGATTAACGCGACGTAACCGCAATTCATATTTTGTATTCCTTAGCTAATAATTCGAGGATAAGTTCGGCGGCGGCTTGCTCTGCCCCTTTGCGAGTAACACCTGCACCGATTGACGGCGTGGACAATAACGAAATTTTGCATTGCACTTTAAACGTTTGCTCATGCGCCAACCCCGACATCGTGACTAAATCGTATTGCGGCAATTCCAGTTGTTTTGCTTGCATAAATTCTTGTAAACGCGTTTTTGGATCTTTTTGACCACTGTTTAACGACAAATTTTTTAATTTTTCAGCAAACAATTCAGCAACCCATTTTTGACACGCCGCCATGCCTTGATCTTGAAACAATGCGGCAATTATCGCTTCAACGGCATCGGATAAAATTGAATCTCGACGAAAACCACCGCTTTTCAATTCACCCGAACCGAGCAGTAAATAATCACCAAGTTCATGTTCTCGCGCCAATTCTGCAAGTGAACGCTGATTTACTAAATTAGCGCGTAATCGACTTAAAACACCTTCGGGCGCGTCTGGAAATAACGTAAACAACTGTTCGGCAATTACAAAACCTAAAATGGCATCCCCTAAAAATTCCAATCGTTCGTTATTATGTGCGCTGACGCTACGATGTGTTAATGCCGTGACAAATAATTGTGGCTCGTTAAAAATTAAGCCTAATTTTTTACTTAATAATTCTGGTTTTTTTGTCATTTATTTCAAAACCGTTCCAATTCGAGAAAAATCAACGCCCTTGTATTGCAAATCCCAACTCATCCAAATAAAAAATGCTTTCCCGACTAAATTTTCTTCGGGAACTGTTCCCCAATAACGGCTGTCATTACTGTTATCACGATTATCACCCATCATGAAATACTGACCTTCGGGAACGGTGTAAGTAAATTCAACGGACTGCACACCATCGCGATTCAAAATTTGATGCTCAACACCTGTTAAATTTTCCAAAAAATTCGCCGCGCCAGTCATCTCCTCGCCCTGCCCCACGCCTTGAAATGTACCTAATGCAGTTTCTGAAATCGCCTGACCGTTTACGGTTAAACGTTTATTCATGTACGAAATTTTGTCATGCGGCAAACCAATCAGACGCTTGATGTAATCGACTTCGGGATTTTTAGGATAACGAAAAACAACAATATCACCGCGTCGTGGCTGACTTAATTCTATGATTTTTTTGTTAATCACGGGAAGACGAATGCCGTAAGTAAATTTATTCACCAAAATAAAATCCCCCACAAGCAACGTCGGCATCATAGACGCCGACGGAATCCGAAACGGTTCGGCAATAAATGAACGCAATAAAAAAACAATCAAAACGACAGGGAAAAATGAATGCGCGTATTCAACTAACATCGGTTCTTTTTCAATATCGTAAGGCACTTTTTTGTATTTCAAATACCACGCATAGCCGCCCCAAATTACGCCCGTTACCACTGTTGCAACGAATAAAAAAAACGAAAAATCAAAATCCATAACCAATGCCTTTTATTCTTTGTTCAATTTTAAAACAGCTAAAAACGCTTCTTGTGGAATTTCAACATTTCCCACTTGTTTCATGCGTTTTTTTCCTGCTTTTTGTTTTTCGAGTAGCTTTTTCTTGCGTGAAATATCACCGCCGTAACATTTTGCCAACACGTTTTTGCTCATCGCTTTCACCGTCGAACGAGCAATAATTTTCGAGCCAATCGCCGCTTGAATGGCAATTTCAAACATTTGACGCGGAATTAAATCTTTCATTTTTTCAACCAAATCACGCCCGCGTTTGATGCTCAAATCGTGATGCACAATGCTTGAGAGCGCATCGACTTTTTCGCCGTTAATCAACACATCGAGCTTCACCAACGACGCAACTTGGAAGCGTAAAAATTCATAATCAAACGACGCAAAGCCGCGACTTACTGATTTCAAACGATCAAAAAAATCTAACACGACTTCATTGAGCGGCATTTCATAATGCAACGAAACTTGCCGTCCGACGTATTGCATATCTTTTTGCACGCCCCGTTTTTCAATACACAACGTAATCACATTCCCGACGTAAGTTTCTGGTACAAGAATGTTTGCGCGAATAATTGGTTCACGAATTTCTTGAACCGTGCCATTTTCAGGCAACTTTGCAGGATTATCGACCATAAGTATTTCGCCAGTTTGGGTAATTACTTCATAAATTACCGTTGGCGCGGTGGTAATTAAATTAACGTCGTATTCACGTTCCAAACGTTCTTGCACAATTTCCATGTGCAGCATTCCCAGAAATCCGCAACGAAATCCAAAACCCAATGCTTGCGAGGTTTCGGGTTCAAATTGCAAGGCGGCATCGTTCAAATTCAATTTGTTCAAGGCTTCGCGTAATCCTTCGTAATCGTCGGAACTAACAGGGTAAAGTCCCGCAAAAACACGCGGTTGAACTCGCTGAAAACCTGTTAATTGTTCGGTTGCTGGATTATCTGTCCAAGTGACGGTATCCCCGACTGGCGCACCGAAAATATCTTTAATGCCCGCAACTAAAAAGCCTACTTCACCCGTATTTAAAATTTCTTTTTCGACACGTTTTGGCGTGAATACACCGACTTTTTCAGCCAAAAACGATTTACCAGTGGACATAATCGTAATTTTTTGTTTTCGCTTGATACTGCCATTCATAATGCGTACAAGTGAAACCACGCCCAAATAACTGTCAAACCATGAATCAATAATCAACGCTTGTAATGGTGCGTCTGCGTCACCTTGTGGCGGTGGTACTTTCAACACAAGTTGCTCTAAAACATCTTTTACGCCCAAGCCTGTTTTCGCGCTAATCATCAACGCTTCATCGGCAGCAATGCCAATAACTTCTTCGATTTCTGTCATGACACGCTCTGGTTCAGCGGATGGCAAATCGATTTTATTTAAAACTGGCACGACTTCTAAACCTTGTTCGAGAGCGGTGTAACAGTTGGCCACACTTTGTGCTTCTACGCCTTGTGCGGCATCAACAACAAGTAATGCCCCTTCACACGCGGCAAGTGAGCGCGACACTTCGTAGGAAAAATCAACGTGTCCAGGCGTGTCGATGAAGTTAAGTTGGTATGTTTCACCGTCGGCAGCTTTGAAATCGAGTGTGACGCTTTGCGCTTTAATTGTGATGCCACGCTCTTTTTCAATGTCCATTGTGTCTAAAACTTGGGCGGACATTTCGCGGTCAGATAATCCGCCACAAAGTTGAATGAAACGGTCGGCAAGTGTTGATTTACCATGATCGATGTGCGCGATAATCGAAAAATTTCTAATATGTTTTAAGTCCACAGGCTACTTTTTTGAAAGTTAGAGATAAAAAAATCGGATTAGCCAACAATTGCGGCTAATCCGTACGGTGTTTGTTTGCGCTATTCTAGCAAAATCGGTTCAAGCGCGAATTATATTATTCAAGGATTTTTCATCGTTCTTAGAAAACAACTCTCAATCAGTTAAAAATTCGAGGAAAACGCTTTTTAAAAATTTGGGCGGAAACTAAATTGCCATCAGTGTTTTGCGGGGGCTATGCGCTCAATGTATAATCAACACATTGAAATCACTATTTTATGTGGCAATTATGGCTATTGAAAAATCAACTATTCGCCGTCGTGGCATTTATTTACTCCCCAATTTATTCACAACTGGTGCATTATTTTCAGGGTTTTACGCCATAACTTCAGCGGTGAATGGAAATTTTGACATTTCGGTTGTGGCAATTTTTGTTGCCATGATTTTGGATGGTTTAGATGGGCGCGTGGCTCGTTTAACCAACACTCAAAGCGAGTTTGGCGCACAATATGACAGTTTATCGGATATGGTTTCATTCGGTGTTGCACCCGCATTAGTGATGTATTTATGGGCATTTTCGAGTTTGGGGAAAGTTGGATTATTCGCCGCATTCGTACACACGGCAGGCGGGGCATTACGATTAGCGCGATTTAACACACAATTAACTTCAGCGGATAAACGTTACTTTCAAGGCTTGCCCAGTCCTGCCGCAGCAGCCATCTTGGCTGGTTTTATTTGGCTATGCTTAGAACACGGTTACAACGCTGAATCATTCAAATACATGGCGTTAATTTTGACCATTTGCACTGGCTTATTGATGGTGAGTAATTTTCGTTATTCAAGTTTTAAGGAAATTGATTTAAAAGGAAAAGTGCCATTTTTTGTAGCCATTGCGGTGATGTTGAGCATTGCGTTTGTCATGGCGCAACCGCAAACAATGTTATTTCTTCTTTTCTTGAGTTACGCCATTTCTGGACCACTCGTCACATTGATTATGCGTCGTAAAAAATTACAGGCACGCAAAAACTAAACTTAAATTTGGATTTAAAAACAATATGAAAGACCAACTGATTATATTTGATACCACACTACGCGACGGCGAACAAAGCCCAGGCGCGTCGATGACTAAAGACGAAAAAATTAGAATCGCAAGAGCTTTAGAACGCTTAAAAGTGAACATCATTGAAGCGGGTTTTCCAGCGGCAAGTGTTGGTGATTTTGATGCCGTGCAAGCTGTAGCAAATGTTATTAAAGATAGCATTGTGTGTGGTTTGGCGCGTGCATTGGATAAAGATATTGATCGCGCTGGCGAAGCGTTGAAAGGTGCAAAACAATCTCGTATTCACACATTTATTGCGACTTCGCCGATTCATATGCAAATGAAGCTCAATATGTCGCCCGAACAAGTGATTGAACACGCCGTGAAAGCGGTAAAACGTGCGCGACAATATACCGATGACGTTGAATTTTCGCCCGAAGATGCAGGGCGATCAGATGAAGACTTTTTGTGTCGCATTTTAGAAGCGGTAATTGATGCAGGTGCGACAACGTTAAATATTCCCGACACGGTGGGTTACAGCATTCCGCAACAATTTGGCTCGTTGATTAAAAATTTGATTACGAGGATTCCAAATTCCGACAAAGCAATTTTTTCTGTGCATTGCCATAACGATTTAGGTTTAGCGGTTGCAAATTCACTTTCTGCCGTGATGAATGGCGCACGCCAAGTGGAATGCACAATTAACGGTTTGGGTGAACGTGCGGGCAATACGTCGCTTGAAGAAATTGTGATGGCAGTTCGCACGCGCCATGATGTATTTGATTGCCAAACTCGAATTGATACGCGTGAAATTTTAACTTGTTCAAAATTAGTGTCATCGATTACAGGTTTTCCTGTGCAACCGAATAAAGCAATTGTTGGCGCGAATGCTTTCGCACATGAGGCTGGTATTCATCAAGATGGCATTTTGAAAAGCCGTGAAACTTACGAAATTATGCGAGCCGAAGACGTTGGTTGGTCTGCAAATCGAATGGTTTTGGGCAAACATTCTGGACGAAATGCGTTTAAAAGTCGTATTAGCGAATTAGGTTTTGAGTTTGACAGCGAAGCGGAATTAAACGATGCGTTTGCACGTTTCAAACAATTAGCCGACAAAAAACATGAAATTTTCGACGAAGATTTGCAAACACTAATTTCCGAAGCATCGCTCGAAGATGAATACGAAAATATAAAGTTGATTGCGTTAAAAGTTTGTTCCGAAACAGGTGAAGTGCCGAATGCTGTCGTTACGCTACGTTTGAATAATCAAGAGGTTACTGGCCATTCGACAGGTGGCGGCGTGGTTGATGCAACATTAAAAGCGATTGAAAAATTGGTACAATCAAACGCGTCATTAGACGTGTATTCGGTAAATAACGTTACTAATGGCACGGACGCACAAGCTGAAGTTAGCGTGCGATTAGGAAAAGCAGGGCGAATTGTAAATGGTCTGGGTGCAGATACTGATATTGTGATTGCCTCAGCAAAAGCATACATCAACGCACTAAACAAATTGCTCAACGCGAACGCCCGTCAACACCCACAAAAATCTGAGGTTTAAAGTATTTTCCGCAAATGTCCAAAAGTCTTTTAACCTTTTTGCATTCAACTTTTGGACATATTTTTCTACATTTTAGCCATAACCGTCCCTCATAACGTCACTACCTTGTCATTCTGAGTATTGATAATTCACTCAAATATTTAATGGAAATTTTTTATGACAAAGCTCATTGTTAATGTTGGCAGTACGTCGGTTAAAACACAGTTATTCGATAACACGTTGCAAATTAAAGCGGTTTTAAATGCCGATTATGGCGCAACGGACGGATTATTCATCAAAGGGTTTAATGTTCAAGGTAGTGAAATAATTCACCACGATGAAAACATTCACGATGCAAAAAACACTCTCGACTTTCTTTATCATCATTGGCAAAAATTACTCGCCGATAATCAACTAGAACTTTCTTCAATCGGGCATCGTGTCGTTCATGGTGGTGCAATATTCAAAAAAATAACACCAATTACGTCTGAAGTTTTAGCGCAAATTGCTGAACTAGACAATTACGCGCCATTGCACAATCCGCTGAATCGTTTAGGAATTGAAATGGCGGAAGAATTATTTTCTGACGTGCCACAATTTGCGGTTTTTGACACCGCATTTCACCGAAAAATCCCCAATTACGCGGGGCGTTACGCCATTCCTGAAAAATTATCGGCAAATGTCGATTTTTATCGTTACGGTTTTCACGGTATTTCGTGCCAGCACAGTGTAAATACAGCGGCAAAACTGTTAAATAAATCACCCGAAAATTTGAATTTAATTATTTTACATTTAGGCGGTGGTGCGAGTGCAACAGCGGTTAAAAATGGCGTGAGTGTCGATACGTCGATGGGATTTTCGCCAACCGAAGGTTTAGTCATGGCAAGTCGTTGTGGTGATATTGATCCGATGATTGCGATTACGTTGCAACGTGAAGGCAAAACTGTTGACGAAATAAACCAATTATTTAATAAACAAAGTGGCTTGCAAGGCTTATGCGGTGAAACTGATATGCGGACAATTTTACAACGAGCTGAACAGGGTGACATTGCGTGCCAGTTAGCATTAGAACTGTTTTGTTACCGCATTAAAAAATACATTGGCGCGTATTTCGCCGTGTTAAATGGCAAAGTCGATGCGTTAATTTTCACAGGCGGCATTGGTGAAAATGCACCCGCAATTCGGCAACACATTTTAGATAATTTAACTGGATTGGGATTTTCGTTAAAT
>CAIRCR010000320.1 GCA_903877065.1 uncultured Pseudomonadota bacterium | reverse complement strand
TATTAAACCATTTAAATTGAACCCCTTCTCTTAGCATCCATTTTGTATCTGCGAATATATCTTGCTCACTCTCGTTGCCAGCAAAAATAATGGTAAATCAACAAAATAAGCAACAACGCTAATTTAACGTGCAGCCAAATCGCGTGAGAATAAATTTGCCACGCCCCATCAATTAACAGCCAAATTCCAAAAACAAATGTCGCAATCATCGAGGGTGTCATAATGCCAAAAAACAGTTTACGCTCCATGATTTTAAAACGTTCGTCGCTTGCACTATCGTCGCTCATCGTGTGATAAACATACAATCGCGGTAAATAAAAAAGTCCAGCAAACCAACACACCATCGCAATTAAATGTAACGCTTTTAGCCAGAGCATCATTTTTCCTTTAAAAAATTTTCAATCTGCAACTGCAATTCGGCTTGATCAATCAAGCCGATTTTTTGCCACACAATTTCACCTTTTCGATTCAATAAAAAAGTCGTTGGTGTGACATTTACACCACCAAAAGTTGTTGCTAATTTGGCTTCAATATCCAACGTAATCAGGTAAGGCAGAAAACGACTTTTATTAAATTCGATAACGTGATTTGGCGGATCGTAATACATCGCAATGCCAACAATTTCCAAACCTTGTGCGTGATAACGTGAATATAAATCAAGCCAAAGTGGAATCTCTTTAAGGCAACTTTCACAATCTGTTGCCCAAAATGTCACGATAAAAGGTTGACCACGCAGCGTTTCAAACGACATTTTTTGACCGCTTAACGTGGTAAAAGTCGCACTGGGAACGATTTTATTAAACGTAAAAAAAATGCCTGCAACGAGCGCAAGCAAAAGGGCGAGGATAATAAATAGTTTCATTTAGGCAGGGGAAAGTGCGACGTAATGTTTTACGTCACACGACTGAAATTACAACTGTGGACCCGCGTGGGTGAAATCAAAATTGTTATTTGCGCCTGTATATTTTTTGAAATTTTCGATAAACATTCCCGCTAATTTTTGCGTTGTTGCGTCGAATTGCACCTTATCTGACCAGGCATTACGAGGATTTAATAATTGCGTATCGACACCAGCTAACACTTTTGGAATGCTTAAATTAAAAAATGAAACCGTTTCAAATTCAGTGGCATTGATACTGCCGTCCAAAATGGCATTTACACAAGCGCGAGTGCCTTTAATGCTCATGCGTTTGCCTACGCCATAGCCGCCGCCTGTCCAGCCCGTGTTGACTAAATAGGCATTCACACCGTGTTTTTCCATTTTATTGCCAAGCAACGTTGCATACTTCGTAGGCGGTAAGGGCAAAAAGGCTTCACCAAAACACGCTGAAAAAGTCGCTTGTGGTTCGGTTACACCAAGTTCTGTTCCCGCAACTTTTGCCGTGTAACCCGACAAGAAGTAATACATTGCCTGTTCTTTCGTCAATTTTGAAACGGGCGGCAATACACCAAACGCATCACAGGTTAAGAAAATAATGTTTTGTGGTTGTCCTGCGCGTAAATCAGGTTCGTGATTTTCGATATGCTCAATGGGATAAGAAACGCGTGTATTTTCAGTTTTGGAATCGTCGTGATAATTCACTTCTCCGTTGTCGTCATAAACCACGTTTTCCAATAAGGCATTCTGACGAATTGCGGCGAAAATTTCGGGTTCATTTTCTTGCGATAAACCGATACATTTTGCGTAACACCCACCTTCAAAATTAAAAATGCCTTGATTGTCCCAGCCGTGTTCGTCGTCACCAATTAACTTGCGTGATGCATCGGTTGAAAGTGTTGTTTTCCCCGTTCCCGACAATCCGAAAAACAAGGCTACGTCACCGTCTTT
>CAIRCR010000319.1 GCA_903877065.1 uncultured Pseudomonadota bacterium | reverse complement strand
GCAGTTGAGCAAGCAACTGAAAGATGGACTATGCCAATTCAAAACTGGCAACTTGCTTTGAATCAATTTATGATTTTCTTCGAAGGGCGATTTCCTTCGATTTTTTGACGACGGTTTACACGAAAATTTTTACACCCTCGTTGCTTTGGACTTGGAATAGCCAGATGTCAGTTGGGTATCGTTTATAGCGAGCTTCAATGATGCCAATGGCAGTGTTGTTGAGACGGATGAGTTTGGACTTGCTGGTTTTTTCTTCAGTAAGTTCGAGGGTGCGTTCTGCCAAATTGAAGTCGGTGTATTTGAGTTTGAGTAGGTCGCCAATACGCAGCGACAGATTCACACCGACTTTCCAGATGTCGGCATAAATGTCTGGATATTTTTTAGAGAGGGCGGCATGAACCATGTCGATTTCAGATTTGGAAGCGTCGTTGACGGTCATTTCTATGTGTCCTTTTGTTTTTCAGCTACGAAATTGTTACATAGAGTAGCACACTAAACACTGTTTGTCAGTAAAAACAAGTAGTTGCTAAGTAACAAAATGACATTTTGTTACTTAGATGGTGTTCTAACAGTCCCGATACGGTTAGCTTCACATCTGTTGCGCCTCATAACGTACAATGACCAATCGAAACTAACTTACGAAACACACTAATGGCATCATTTGAGCAAGCGTTTAAAAACATCGACGACATCCTGTGGAAAGAGGCGGGCTGTACAACTGAACTCGATTACACCGAGCAAACCTCTTGGCTATTATTTCTAAAATATCTCGATGGATTAGAGCAAGACAAATCCGACGAAGCGGCATTAGAAGGTAAACCGTATCAATTCATTCTCGATGAACCGTATCGCTGGGAAAGTTGGGCTGCACCCAAAGATGAAAACGGCAACATTGACCATAACAAAGCCTTAGTCGGCGACGATTTGCGTGATTTTGTTGACCGCAAACTGTTCCCGTATTTGCACGACTTCAAACAAAAAGCTGATAACGCCAACACCATCGAATACAAAATTGGGCAAATTTTTAGCGAAATCAAAAACAAAATTCACAGTGGCTACAATTTACGCGGCATTATTGACCACATCGACGAGTTGCGTTTTCGTTCGCAAACTGAAAAGCACGAGCTGTCGCATTTGTATGAAGCGAAAATTAAAAACATGGGTAACGCAGGGCGAAATGGCGGTGAGTATTACACGCCACGTCCGTTAATTCGTGCGATTGTGCAAGTCGTTAAACCCAAAATTGGCGACCGTGTTTATGATGGCGCGGTGGGTTCAGCAGGCTTTTTGTGTGAAGCGTTCGACTATCTCAAAGCGCAACCGCTCACCACGTCCGATTTGAAAACCCTGCAAGAATCGACCTTTTACGGCAAAGAAAAGAAGTCGCTGGCGTATGTTATCGCCATTATGAATATGATTTTGCACGGCATTGAAACGCCGAACATTGTTCACACCAACACGTTGACGGAAAACCTTGCCGACGTTCAAGACAAAGACCGTTTCGATGTCATTCTTGCCAATCCGCCTTTCGGTGGCAAAGAACGCAAAGAAGTTCAGCAAAATTTCAGCATCAAAACAGGTG
>CAIRCR010000318.1 GCA_903877065.1 uncultured Pseudomonadota bacterium | reverse complement strand
GCGTAGTTTTACATCTTTGATAGCAATTTTTTCGAACCTGATTTTGCGACTAACCATTTCAGTTAGTTTAGCCTCATCAAAATCATTGCCCCAACTTAAAATCCTATGAAACTTTTGTGTCGTTTGTTTAAACTCACCCATTATTTGGCGTTGGTTGTGACGAACTGGAATTTCCCATTCCCGTTGCTAGATTTCCTGCTTGATTTATCGTGTCTGGTTTAACACCAACACTCACACGAAGTTCACGCGCTTTGGTATAACAGTCGCCCAATGGCACTACACCACGCAATAATGCCTGTGAAGAATTTTGCATCTTTTTCAAGATTTCTTTTACTTCTTTTCGTTCCGCTTCTTTCGATTGACCTTTCATCGTAACGGTTTCGTTAATCGCCTTTGAAATGGTTTCGTCACTCTTAATTCCTTCATTCAAAAATTTAGAAATATAAGATTTAGCTTCCATCATGGCTTCATCTCTAGCACTTTTAATTGCGCTGACATCATCAAACGCAACCGATGTAGAAGCCGTTGAAATAATTTTGACCCCACCTTGAACATCTTCAACATTGATGCCGTCTGTGTACGGATATTCCTCACAAGATGCCGCCGTTGCTATAGAAGAAACCGACAACAACCCTATAAATGTTGCTGCGCGATAACTCATCGTTCGCCCATTTTTTCGGAAGAAAACAAGATTTACGTTTCTTTAAAAATCAATGGGTTACGAATTTAGAGATTTCTGGTCGTTTTCAATACGACAAGAAAAGTGCTTAAATCTATTCCTAACCATGTTGCTTGGACGATTTCAGACTATATTTGCCGCCCAAATAAGCAGCAATTATCGATATTTTGCTCAATTGTTTGGAACTCGTTAAAAAATGAGCGAACCATGAGCAATGATCATTTCACATCCCATTCGTATTGACGAGCTATCCATTTTAAATCACCCGATTACCCACATCTTTTAAAAAGCTAATAAAATCAACGAAGTTGCTAAATAATCACGATGTTGATTTATAAAGGTTTTTCGTACTTGTGGGTAATCGGGTGATCCTGACGGCATGAAAAATCTAAAACGTCCAAATCAATCAGAGTTAGAGGCGACGAGCCACTCAGACTTGTGTGAGCTTATTATGTAGCTATAAGGTGAATGCGTCGATATGCTAGCAAATAAAACAGGAAAATTAGTCCCAAAAATCAGGCGCGTTCCCAATCAAATTGCGTAATGTTGCGCTGTACTTTGTTGAATTCAACACCGACTAAAAACACATTTTTGTTTTGATTTTGATACTTTTGTGCGTAATTTTTTTCTTTAATTTGAGTTAAAGCATGACCTGTTTTGTTATCACTAACCACTTTGAATTCGATAATGTAAAGGTTATCGCCTAGCAGAACGGTTAAGTCGATACGTCCTTGATTTGTTACATCTTCGGCAATGACTTTTAAACCTAGTGCGTAAAAACAACTGTAAATAATTGACGCATAATAACCTTCATAATTAGCCATGCTGTTCTTGCGATACCAGTCATTTGGAATAGCGGCAAACAACATTTCCAAGCCTTTTTTTAACGCTTCGCAATCACCAATTTCTAAGGCTTTGTATAAATGAAGATGATTTTGTGCGGCATGACTTGGACTTGACTGGGTTAAATCTTGCAAAAAGTGTCGATTTAAACTCGTTTTCACTTCTCGATTCGGATAAGTCAAATGATAAAAATAATCGTCACCAAATTCTTCAATATAATCAATTGTCAAATAGCCTGTTTGAAACAACAAGGCTTCTAAACTAAATTCATTGATGTCAAAACTACTTAAATCAGATTCACCGATGACGATATTTTCAGCATCGGGTAAATAAAATTCGCGTTCTCGAATAACTTTTAATAAAAATGACGTATTGCCTGTTTCAAACCAATAATTTTTAAAGACACGACTGTCTAAATACAAAAGCACATTGAACGGGTTATAAATTTTCTCTCCGCAAAAATTGTAACCGTTATACCATTCCGCCAATTTTTCAAAATCCACACCTTCAACTTTATCATTAAAAACCGTTTGAATTTCAGGCAAGGTATAACCACACAAAGTGGCATAACGCTTATCAAGACTGATGTCTTTTAAATTGTTTAGCCCACTGAATAAGCTAACTTTACTAAATTTACTCACACCTGTTAGCAAGGCAAATTTGATATAAGCATCACTATCTTTAATGACGGAATAGATATTTTTTAGACCTTCTCGAATTTCTAACGCGATGTCAGTTTTTTCAATGTTGTCGAGAATCGGCTTGTCATATTCATCAATCAAAACGACGACAGGTTGTTGCGTTTTTGCCTGCAATTTTTGAATCAATTCGGCGAAACGATTGGCTATATCTTCATGTGTTAAAACGATTTCGTAACGCGCAGCTACCTCATCAAACATAGCGTGAGCAAGTCGGTTTAATTGTGCAACTGAAGAAATTACCCCTCGACCAAAACTGATGTTAATGACAGGATAAACGATTGACCAGTTCCAATTTTTTTCTAAATACAAGCCATCAAATAATTTTTGTTCACCTGCAAATGCAGATTTTAATGTGCTAACCAGTAATGATTTACCAAATCGGCGCGGGCGTGAAAGAAAATAATACTTTCCCGTTTCGACCAACTTAGCAATTAACGGCGTTTTATCAACGTAGTAATAATTACCTGTAATTAAGTCGGCGAAGGTTTGAATGCCAATGGGGAGATTTTTGATTTGAATCATATTACTTTAACTGCTGTATTCGTTTCAATTCCAGCGTAATAATTGGCTAGGCAATTTTTTAAGTCGTGGTCAAGAGCTGACATTTATTAGCCTCTGGCAATTTTGATTACATGTCCCATGCTACTTTTTACTTCTTGTGCAATGAACAGTAAAAATTGGCTTTTATCGCCACTATGACAAAGTTCAAGTGCATCATAATAACGAAAGCAATTTTCTCTATCACCTGAAATGTTTGCAATGGAATAGCCGTATTGCATTAGCAATAAATTCATAATTAGTCGTGATGTTCGTCCATTTCCATCAATAAACGGATGAACGCTAACAACCCGCTCGTGCATTTCAGCGGCAAGTAATACAGGATGCAACGTTTGATTTTGGACTTGCTGATTAAACCACGCTAAACACGTTTCCATTTCTTCATGCACTTTAAAATGATAAGTTGTAATATTTGAAGAAGAGGTAGAATATAAAAAAACTGAAAAAGCTAGCGATGG
>CAIRCR010000317.1 GCA_903877065.1 uncultured Pseudomonadota bacterium | reverse complement strand
CTTTAAGCTAGGCGGTGTAAATCGAGAACTTCCACTAGGACGTATCGCGTATGAGATAGTGGCATATGGCGGTGTCATTGCACGAAACTAAAAAAATTTTTGTAACCTATATTGAGCGGTTCTAAATTACGGGAATTGTGATTTAAACTCTACGAAAATTTTCTCATAACATAGATAAAAAAATGTCCGCTACAAATTACTCAATGTTTAACAACGCAATTATCGACAATCCCAACACGCAAGGCGTGAAATATGCGGGTTCAAAATTAAAACTGATTCCCTCCATTCTTTCACTTTTGGAAAACATCGAAGTCGAAACAATTTTGGACGGATTTTCAGGGTCAACGCGTGTTTCACAAGCCTTTGCACGCTGTGGTTTTACTGTAGTGAGTAATGATATTTCGGAATGGAGTTATATTTTTGGGCGGTGTTATTTGAAAAATAAACAATCTCCCAATTATTATCAGGAACTCATCAATCAATTAAACAATGTGAAAGGCTATAACGGTTGGTTCACAGAAAATTACGGCGGTTTAGATTTTGACGGTTCGGCGATTCAACGTGATGGTTCTAAAAGAATTTGGCAAATTCATAACACTCAAAAATTAGATGCCATTCGTGATGAAATTGACACGTTGAATTTGTCAGAAATAGACAAATCGGTTGCACTTACAAGTTTGATTTTGGCGATGGACGAAGTCGATAGTTCGCTTGGGCATCATGTTTCATATTTAAAAGATTGGTCGTCACGTTCATATAAAAATATGAAATTAAAAATCCCAAATGTTTGGGTGAATGAAAAAGATAATTGTGTTTTAAAAGGTGATATTTTCGACGCGCTGGAAAATACGGTTGTTGACCTTGCTTATTTTGATCCGCCTTATGGTTCAAATAATGAAAAAATGCCACCATCACGCGTGCGTTACGCCAGTTATTACCATTTGTGGACGACGATTATTTTGAACGACAAACCCACTGTTTTTGGCGCGGCAAATCGTCGAGCAGATTGTTCTGATAAAGTTGTCAATTCAGTTTTTGAAGATTTTAGACGTGAAAACGATGAGTTTATTGCTGTGAAAGCCATCGAACGTTTAATCAAATCCGCAAAAGCAAAATACGTTGCGTTGTCTTACAGTTCAGGCGGCAAAGCGACGGCTAATGAATTAAATGCAATTCTTAACCGTCACGGCACCGTTATCAAAACGATTGAAATGGATTACAAAAAAAATGTTATGGCTGAAATGAAATGGACAAATGAATGGTTGAGAGAGGTTGAAAAATCCAATCGAGAGTTTATTTTTTTGATTGTCAAATGAATTAAATCGTCGCCGTTTTTATTTCACGACGATAACGTTTATCCATTACCGCTAAAACCCCACCAAATGCCATAAACAAACCGCCCATCCAAATCCAGCGTACAAAGGGTTTATAATAAATTCGCAACGCCCACGCACCATCATTTCCTAACGGTTCACCGAGTGCCACAAACAAATCATGCGTAATACTCGCATCAATACCCGCTTCGGTCATCGGCATTCCAGATGCACGATAAATACGTTTTTGTGGATACAATTCAGCG
>CAIRCR010000316.1 GCA_903877065.1 uncultured Pseudomonadota bacterium | reverse complement strand
CATCTTAATTAGCTGTCCGAATTTGTGGGTCCACTATAACGAATTAGCTAAGTTTTCCTGCGTTATAATCAACCATACATATATTAGGCAACTGGAGTGGCGATGAAATTTGGTTATGGTATTAGTGATTTTGGAAAAATAATTCGGAATGGGTATTTTTATCAAGATAGAACTGCTCTGATTCCTACATTGGAGTCGGCTGGCGAACAGCTCATTTTTATCCGTCCACGTCGTTTTGGGAAAAGCCTGTTACTCTCAATGCTCGGTTACTATTACGACGTGAATTACGCTGATGATTTTGAGAAGTTATTTGGCTCTTTAGCGATTGGTAAAAAACCTACGACTTCTCACAATCAGTATTTGGTAATGAAGTGGGATTTTTCACTTATCAAATCTACAGGCGATATTGATGACATTGAGCAAGCTATTCATCAGCATCTAAATGATTGCATCAAGGAATTCGCCACACGATATAAAAAATTTATTATTTCAGATATTGAAATCTCAACCAATGCACTTTCGTCATTTCGCTCTGCCTTGTTAGCGATTAACGGCACTGGGCATAAAATTTACCTTCTCATTGACGAATATGACAACTTTGCCAATGAAGTCTTAACCAGTCGAAATACCGAATACAAAGCTCTTTTGCATGGTGAAGGTTTATTAAAAACAGTGTTTAAAGCCGTCAAAGCCGCTGCAAGTGGTCAAGGATTAGACCGTGTATTTATTACAGGTGTTTCTCCTGTCGTTCTGAGTGATATGACTAGCGGTTATAACGTCGCCAAATCTATCTATTTAGAATCCGAATTTAATACATTATGCGGTTTTACTGAGTTAGAAGTCGCTGAAATTTTAAAAAACATTGTTCCTGACAAAGCTGTCGAAGCTCTTGATACGATGCGTACTTTCTACAACGGTTATTGTTTTAGCGAACAAGCTGAAAACAGAATGTACAACCCTACGCTGAGTTTGTATTTTCTCGAATATCTACAAAAGAAGGGGCAATATCCAAGCATTATGCTCGACGAAAATTTGAGCATGGATCGCAACAAATTGGTTTATATCTCTAAATTACCACATGGCGAAGAAGTGCTGATTAAAGCTCTTAGTGGCGGAGATTTCATTGTCATACCTCAACTAGCTCGGCGGTTCGGTGTGGAGGATATGCTGACGGCAGTAAAAGACGAAACTTTTATGGTTTCACTGATGTACTACTTTGGCATTCTTACTTTTTCTGGTCATGCTGAATACGGTGAAAAGATTCTTAAAATCCCAAATTTAGTTGCTAAAAGCCTTTATGTTGAACGCTTACAAGAAATTTTGTTGCCCAATTACGAAGACAAAAGTGATATTCGGCAAATAGCAAAAACCTTCTGTTTGACAGGCAATCTACAACCACTGTGCGACTTCCTCGAAAATCGTTATTTCCCTATTCTTTCAAACCGCGATTATCGTTGGAGCAACGAGTTAATCATCAAAATTGCTTTCATGACCTTGCTGTTCAACGACAACATTTACATGATGCTTTCAGAAGCAGAAGCTGACCGAGGCTACGTTGATTTGAGCTTGATTGTTCGTCCTGATATGCGTCGGTTTCAAGCGTTAAATTTAGTGCTAGAGTTCAAATATATTGGCTTGAAAGAGCTAGGCATGACAGGCTCAGAATTAAAAACATTATCACGAGAAGAATTGACCGATTTACCTCAAGTAAAACTGAATCTGAAAGAAGCTGATGCTCAGGCAAAAACTTATGCTACATCACTTTCTGAACGTTATCAGCTTTCGGGTTTACGCGCTTTTAGTGTGGTTGCATTGGGATTTGAAAGGGTT
>CAIRCR010000315.1 GCA_903877065.1 uncultured Pseudomonadota bacterium | reverse complement strand
GAAGTGGTATCAGCGATTCTGACCAATTACTTACAAAACGGAATGCAGATGCAACACGGTGAAGTAGGGGATTTAATCTTTATTGAAAAGCTCGGACAAGAGCGTTCTAAAACGGGCAAAACCTACAACAAATTCCAAATGGTAATCGACAAGCAATAAGTTACGGTCATCAACGCACTGGCTTAGGCTGGTGCGTTGGTTATGCCGTCTTCACATACAACTCACAACCGATGTCGTGTGCGCCTTCTAAATAACCGATAGACATGAGAAATTCATTCACAATCTCACCGCCCGTAAACAGAAAGGTTTTCTTAAATAACTTCGTCCATTCAGCTTTTGTATAGTGACGATGTTTATCCAGCCAACTTTTAAATGAACCGTGTTGCTGTTGGATTTCAATGATTCGATTCGCATTAACAATAGCCGCATTTATTTTTAAACGGTTTCTGACAATACCAGCGTCATTCATTAACCGCTGTCTGTCTACGTCATCATAAGCCGCTACTTTGGCGATAACAAATCCATCGTAAGCGTTATAAAAGTTATCTGATTTTTTCAAAATGGTAGACCATGACAAACCCGCCTGATTGATTTCTAAAAGTAACCGACCAAATAACGCATTATCATCTACTAACTCAAAGCCATATTGAGTATCGTGGTATATCCGATGCAGTGAATCAGCAGGTTCGTGTTGACAGAATTGACAATAAGACATGATGGTTAAGGTTCATACCGTTGAGAAATTTAGTTCAATTTTATTTTCCATTGGGTCATGTAAAAATAACTGAACCCGTCCTGTTTCAGTAATCACATTGCGTTTATACTGTACTTCAGCATGAGATAAATGGGCTTCAAACTCCGTTAAATCTGTACAGGAAAAAGCAATATGGTCAAAAGCATTGTGTTTGTCATATTCCCTTTTTTCATCCACTGAGGCTAGGGATAAATGAAGTAATGGTTTATCACCTGCATACAGCCAATAACCCACACTTTTTAACGGTCGATGCCCTACGGTTAGTCCAATGACTGACGTATAAAACAAACACAACGCCTCCATATTTTCTTTTGGAATACGCAGGTTGTAATGGGCAATATCTGAAACTGGCATTAGTGAATGGTAGGTTGATTCATGGCACAACAGTGTTTATATTTACGATTACTACCACAAGGGCATGGGTCATTTCTTCCCACTTTAGGTGCAGTTTTTTTTATGGTTTCAAGCCTTGGATGGCTACGATGTGGAGCAAAGAATTTATAAATATGCACCAACCCAACTATCATGTGTTTGATAATTTCTTCTCTCTCTTCAGGTGTAAGAGGGGCTGTTGGTCTTGATTCTATATCAGGGTCATTTTCGTGAGCGAGTATCAAAATTGATAAAAGTAGACCGCCGTCATCATCTGTTACTTCACTCCAACTTTCAGGATCAAATGCAACGCCTTTCAGAAAGCCTGTAGCCCAATCACTGCCTTCTATGCCATTCTCACCTTCAAGTAAAATTGGCTTATAAAACGTTTTCCCATTTAAACTTTTAAGCAATTCATCTGCAATAAAATTCCAATGGCGCATGGTCAAATTGAAAAATTCCATTGCTTGTTCTTGGCTATCGAAAGCCGCATCTTCACCACCCAAAATGGTTGGGAGATATTCATTAGGCATCACGACATTTGGACTACAAATGAGAGCGGTAAAAAAACCATCTAACATTTCTACATTCATAGCTGAAGGACTAAGTGATTCAAGTATTTCAGATAATCTATCG
>CAIRCR010000314.1 GCA_903877065.1 uncultured Pseudomonadota bacterium | reverse complement strand
TTAACAGTTCATAGGGTATTGATATTTCGTAATTTCATGTACCTATGGATAGATTTGATATTTGATACAGTCTCATCTTATTGAATTTAAATTACTATTTCTTAACTTAATGGCATTGGGCTGTTAGGGGGACTACACACGCTGCTTTAACCAATGCCAATTTCGTTGTAGTTTAAAGCGGAAACACCCAGAAGTTATAAAAAGGCGGTCTACTCAAAAAGTAGACCGCTTTTTTTATGTCGTACAGAAAATTACGGGAACAACTTAGTCAATAAAGCTAGTTTTAGTAATGGAAACTGTGTCGCCTGGTTTAGCACCTTCAGGCAAGACTTTTTTGTTCCAGTCATTCCACGCTTTTTTCAATATAGCCGTATCTTTTGCGTGAGCCTTGTTGTCAATTAAATTGGCTTGTTCGCGAGTATCTTTTGATAAGTCGAAAACATACTCATAAATGCTGTTAGGTCCCATAAAATTAGGACCATCACTGTCACCAAGCATGTAGTTCGGCATATCGCTGAACTTCATCAATGCTTCGGTTGGCTTGCCGTTGTGATCGCCGAAATACAAGTATTTCAAGTTACCGATTCGTGCCGCACGTTGTCCACCGTGTCGCCAGAACAGACTTCTTTTAACTGTTTTTTCTGGCAATTTTCCAGCGGTGGCAATAATTGGCTTCAAATTCATGCCGTCAAAAGCCTTTCCCTTGTTATCTTTAAGAGGCAAGCCAGCTGCTGCTAACATAGTCACAGACCAATCAAAACCAATCGCAACTTGATTCGTTACTTTATTGGCAGGGAATTTTCCAGGCCAACGGACAATAGCAGGAACGCGAATACCGCCTTCGTACAAATGTCCTTTTGAACCAATGAATGGAGTCGCATCTGAAAAACGTTCACCACCGTTATCACTGGTGAAAATAACGATAGTGTTATCTGCTTTACCACTGGCTTTTAGTTGATCTAAAACTATACCAATGTTCAAATCAAGATTTTCAACCATTTTGGCGTAAATTTCACGGCTACCTTGGTCAAAACCACCTAAACCCATCGGGTGGTCTTCCGTTACAGGATAAGCGTTGCCAAACCATTTGTCTGGAATGACTTTGCCAGTGTGATGGTTGGTATTATCTGATGGATCATTGTCTGGAACTTCCCACGGCCAATGCGGTGAATGGTAGGATAAATTGAGAAAGAACGGTTCATCAGAACCTTCTTTTTTCTTGATAAAAGCAACTGCGCGTTCCGTGAATAAATCGGTTGAATAACCTTCCAAAACCGCAGGTTCTTCACCATCCCACAAATCAGCATTTCCATACCAGTCGGTATGTGTAAAATGATCAACGCCGCCACTTAAAAATCCAAAGAAGTCATTGTAGCCATTTGCAATAGGTCCAAAACCATTGCCTACGCCCCCTTTTTTCGCTTTTTCTGCTTCGGTATTAAAGTAACCAGCGTGCCATTTACCGTATAGCGCTGTGTCATAACCTGCATTTCTCAGGGTATTAGCAATAGTCGTGTGATCTGCTGGAATGCCAGCATCGTCAATTAAATCGGCTTCTTCCATATCCAATCGGTAAAAAACAGGCTCTTGTGTACCAATAAACAATCTTTGTTGATAATTCATCGTATGGAACGCAACACGCGAAGCAGAACAAACTGGTGAATTACCATAAGCCTGTTTGAATAGAACGCCTTGTTTTGCTAACCCGTCTAAGACCGGCGTTTTTATATCGGGTGAACCATAGCAACCTAAATCCGCCCACCCTAAATCATCAGCCATGATGAATAAGATGTTAGGTTTGTCAGCCGTATTGCCTAATTTACTCACAGCGGCATACGCACTCAATGGTTGAGCCAATCCTGCAGCAGCTGTAGCAATAATGGTTTGCTTTAGAAAATGCCGCCGCGAAGCATTGTGTTCATCGGTCATTGTTGTATCCTCATAATTTATTATTAAGAAAGCAGTTTAATTCAGTATCAAAAATTATTAACCATTTAAATCAATGTGTTATATAATCACTTACGAAGGTTGACAGAGCATTATTCTAAATGTATTTGCTGTATTTAGCACAAATTTTAATACAGTTACGTTTTTCAACACCTTTTTTAACTTTCTGCAAGATAACAAAATGATTTTCATACTCAAACATTTCAATCTGCAAATTTACACAGCCTATGCAAATTGACGTTTTTAACGGTGATGCCGATGGTATTTGTGCGCTGATTCAATTGCGCTTGGCTAACCCCCAATTTTGGATAATGACAGCCTAAATTTTATTAACTGGTACAGCTTAAAAATTGTTGATGCCTTTAATCCAAAAACAGCTCACTAAATTTTCTATGGCATAATAGCCACCGCTTTACCCCCATTACTTTCCATTTACTATAAAAATAACGAGGATAATTATGAGTTTTTTCATTTCTGATGCTTTTGCTGAAGGTGGAGCTGCCGCTGCACAAGAACCTGGAATTTTAGGGATGGTATTCCCTTTGGGCATTTTGCTATTTTTTTACGCTTTATTTTTACGTCCGCAAGCCAAACGCGCTAAAGAAAAAAAGCAAATGGTTGAATCACTCTCGAAAGGCGCAGAAGTTGTGACTTCAGGTGGTATTTTGGGGAAAGTTGCCGATGTCGATGATAACTTTGTCAAAATTGAAATCAGTGACAACATTTTCATTCAAGTTCAACGCCACAACATCGAAAGCATGATGCCCAAAGGCACTTACAAAGCCACGCACAGAAAAGTAACTCCATAAAAAAAGACGTAACTACGCCTGTGAACTTTGCAGGCATGACTTTAGCGGAATAAACGCAATGCAAAACCATTTTCCCCTTTGGAAAAATATCGTCATCATTTTGGCGTTTGTAATTTCCATTATTTACTCGTTACCCAATTTATACGGTGACGATCCATCGGTTCAGATTTCACACGTTGTTAATAAACTCACGCAAGCGCAAGCGAGTGATATTGAAACCACGATTAAAACTACAGGCGCAACCGTAAAAACATTCGTATTTAAAGACGGAAAAGTTTTAGCGCGTTTGACAAATACCGACGATCAAATGAAAGTCGCTGATTTGTTACGCGATAAGATGGGCGACAATTACACCGTCGCGTTAAATTTGGCACCCAATACACCCGCATGGTTGCAAGCCATTGGCGCACAAGCCATGTATTTAGGTTTAGATTTGCGTGGTGGTGTGCATTTTCTGCTTGAAGTCGATATGGACGCGGCGGTTAAACAAGCCGAAGAACGTTACAACGACGATTTACGCTTGGCGTTGCGCGAGGCAAAAATTCATTATCAAGCCGTCACAAAAGACAGTGGTTTTATTAAAGTAACCTTGAAATCAGCAGACGATAAAACGCAGCTCATGGCGTTGTTAAACAAAGATTTTCGTGGTTTGACGATTACAGAACCCGAAGCCGCCGAGCAAGTTTGGTTGAAAATTTCCGAAACCGATGTTCGTGAAATCAAAAAATCTGCCGTCGCGCAAAATATGACCACGCTTCGCAATCGTGTGAATGAATTGGGTGTTGCTGAACCCGTCATTCAACAACAGGGCGAAAATCGCATTATGGTTCAATTGCCAGGTGTGCAAGATACATCACGCGCAAAAGAGATTTTAGGCACAACTGCAACGCTTGAATATCATTTAGTCGATACCGAACACGATGTGCAACAAGCGGTTTTGGGACACGCGCCCGTTGGCAGTCGTTTATATTATGAAAAAAATGGCAGTCCCATTTTGCTCGATAAACACATTATTATCACTGGTGATCAAATCGTTGATTCTGCTTCAAGTTCTGATGATGACGGTCGCCCTTCAGTGAGTATTTCTCTGAATGGAATTGGCGCGTCAAAAATGGGCAAATTGACCCAAATCAGCATCGGCAAGCCAATGGCGGTTGTTTTCATCGAATATAAAAACGAAACGCGCATTGTGAACGGCGAAAAAGTCCGTCATAAAGAAAAAGTTGAAAAAGTGATTAGTGTGGCGACGATTCAAGGCGTTTTTAGTAAACGTTTTCAAACAACGGGTTTAGACAGTCCACAAGAAGCGCGTAATTTATCATTACTTCTTCGTGCTGGCGCGTTGGCAGCTCCTGTTGATATTGTTGAAGAACGCACCGTAGGACCTAGCTTAGGGCAAGACAACATCGACAAAGGCATGATGTCTTTCATCGTGGGTTTTGCGCTAGTTGTGTTGTTTATGGCGGTTTATTACAAACTTTTTGGCTTGATTGCAAACATGGCTCTGGCGTTTAACGTTGTGATTGTTGTGGCAATTTTGTCGATGCTGCAAGCGACTTTGACGTTACCAGGCATTGCGGGAATTATTTTGACGGTCGGGATGTCAGTTGATGCGAACGTGTTAATTTTTGAACGTATCAAAGAAGAACTTAATAACGGTAATACGCCACACTCGTCAATTTTTGCAGGTTACGATAAAGCATTCGGCACTATTTTAGATTCACATTTCACCAATTTAGTCGTCGCAGTGGTTTTATTTGCGTTCGGTACGGGTTCTGTGAAAGGTTTTGCTGTGACGTTGATTATCGGAATTTTGTCTTCCATGTTCACAGCGATTACTGGCACTCGGATGATTATCAACTGGATTTATGGCGACAAGCTCGTTGAAAAATTATCGATTTAGAATATGCCAACACGGGCAGATTATTTATTCGTCTGCCCATTTCACGCTGACTCCATCATTTAAAATTTAAAAAATGAAAACAACAAACATCAATTTTATTGGCAATCGCAATATCGCCCTGATTTTTTCGGGTGTACTTTCACTGATTTCGATTGTTTCGCTCGCCACACAAGGCTTGCAAATGGGCATTGATTTTACGGGCGGTACGCTAATTGAAGTCGGTTATCAACAACCCGCTGATTTAAACGCACTACGACAAAAACTCGATGTTGAAGGTTTTGAAGATGCCACCGTTCAAAATTTTGGCACGGCAAAAGACGTGTTAATTCGTCTAAAACTGCAAGAAGGCGTGAGCAGTGCAGATTTAAGCACCCAAGTTTTAGACACCATTAACAAAGATGCCTCGCAGCCTGCAAGTTTGCGCCGCGTTGAATTTGTCGGGCCCCAAGTTGGTGACGATTTAGCTGAAGACGGCTTTTTAGCGTTGCTTTATTCGTCGCTCGCCATTTTGGTTTATATCGCGTGGCGGTTTGAATGGAAATTTTCACTCGGCGCAATTATCGCCACCTTTCACGATGTCATTGTCACGTTGGGATTATTTTCGTTGCTGGGTTTAGAGTTCGATTTAACGGTTTTAGCGGCAGTTTTGGCGTTAATTGGTTATTCACTCAACGACACGATTGTAGTTTATGACCGAATTCGTGAAAACTTTCGTGCTTTTCGAGATAAATCGACCGAAGAAATTATGAATATTTCTGTCAATGTCACTTTAAGACGCACTATTATGACTTCGTTGACTGTTTTACTGGTTTTGGTGTCACTGTTTTTCTTGGGCGGTGAAACGATTCACAATTTTTCATTGGTACTTTTATTCGGTGTCTTTTTTGGAACGTATTCGTCTATTTTTATCGCAAGTCCAGCGGCATTGATGTTGGGAATTAGTCCCGCAGATTTGATGATTCCTGTCAGAGATAATTCCGACATCGCGCATTTGCCTTAGCCATGAAGTCTGTTATCTAAAATCAAAAAGCCCCAATTCGCTTAATGCGGCTGGGGCTTTTTGTTACCATTAAAATAAATAAACAAACGAAAAAATCATGCAATTCAAACTTAACGCGCCGTATCAACCTTCAACGGGTCAAAAAGACGTAATTGCTCAATTAACGAAAAATTTTGCAACCCATCAAAAACAAACGCTTTTAGGTATTACAGGCAGTGGCAAAACGTTTGTCATGGCAAATATGATTGTTACACTGCAAAAAAAGACACTCATTATTGCTCACAATAAAATCCTCGCAGCCCAACTGTTCGCTGAACTCAAACAGTTATTTCCAGAGAATCGTGTCGAGTATTTCATTTCGTATTACGACTATTACCAGCCCGAATCCTATTTACCCGCAACAGATTCGTACATTGAAAAAGATTCCAGCGTTAATGTCGCCATCGAAAAAATGCGTTTGCACGCGGTATCAAGTTTAATCAGCCGTAACGATACAATTATTGTCGCCAGCATTAGCTGTATTTACAGTTTAGGGAATCCCGATGATTTCAAAAAAATGGCGGTTCCATTGATTAAAGGTGCGGAATTAAAACGTGGTGATTTATTAAAATCACTGATTGCCATTCAGTACGAACGTAATGATTTAGCGTTAGTCGCTGGTAAATTTCGCGTGCGTGGTGATGTGGTCGATATTATTCCCGCTTATGAAAACAACATTTTGCGCGTAACACTCGAAGATAACACGGTGCAATCGGTGAAAGAAATCGATCCGTTGACAAGTGATTTAATCGCGCAAATTGACGAAACCGTTTTATATCCCGCCAAACAATACGTTATTCCTGAAGAAAAAAAACAACGTGCTTTGCTCACAATTCGTGCTGAATTAGAATCGCATTTGCCGAATTTACCACCACTTGAAGCACAACGATTAAAGCAACGCATCGAATACGATTTGGAAATGATTGCAGAACTCGGTTATTGCTCAGGCATTGAAAATTACAGCCGTTGTTTTGAAGAAAGAAAAGCGGGTGAGCCGCCTTTTACATTAATGGATTATTTTGGTGATGATTATTTGTTAATTATCGACGAAAGCCATCAAACTCTGCCGCAATCTCGCGCGATGTATAACGGTGATTTTGCACGGAAGAAAAATCTGGTCGATTTTGGATTTCGATTGCCATCGGCGTTTGATAATCGTCCGCTTAAATTTGATGAATTTGAAAGAAAAATGCAGACAACGTTGTTTGTTTCGGCAACGCCTGCCGATTACGAATTGGCAAAAAGTTCCAATGTCGTTGAACTGATTATTCGTCCGACTGGATTGCTTGATCCTGAAATTTTTGTTCAGCCCATTGAAGGACAAATGACGCATCTTATTGAACAAGCAAAAAGTGTGATTGAACGTGGTGAACGGGTTTTAATTACAACACTAACTAAACGTATGGCGGAAGACTTAACCGATTATTTAGCCAAAGAAATGCTTAAAGTGCGTTATTTGCACAGCGACGTAGAAAGTTTAGAGCGAATAGAGTTAATTCGACAATTACGAGCGGGTGATTACGATATTTTGGTAGGTATTAACTTGTTGCGTGAAGGTTTAGATTTGCCAGAAGTGAGTTTAGTTGCCATTTTGGACGCGGACAAAGAGGGGTTTTTGCGTGATGAACGTAGTTTGATTCAAACTATCGGGAGGGCGGCACGAAATAGCAAAGGTAAAGTCATTTTATACGCCGATAAAATAACGAACTCAATGGCAAAAGCGATGACGTTGACGAAAAATCGTCGTGAACAACAAATACGTCACAATGAATTACACGGCATTACGCCACAAACCATTGTGAAATCAGTCAGTGAAAAGCAAAGCGACATCAAAGGTACAAAACATTTAAGCAAAGTCGATATTGAACGGCAATTGATTGAACTCGATGCCCAAATGCGCGTTTGTGCGTTAAAACTTGATTTTGAAAAAGCGATAGAATTGCGCGATAAAATAAACAGCCTTGTTTCGGGCGGTGATGTGAGCAAATCTTTAAAAATGTAACAACGAATGCACGTTGTAATGGGCTAATTTTTCACGCCCATTTAAAAAATCCAATTCCACCACAAATGCTAATGCAGAAACGGTTGCACCTAGCTTTTCAACTAATTCACAACTTGCTTTTGCTGTGCCACCTGTTGCGAGTAAATCATCAATGAGCAACACCTTGTCCGTCGCTTCAAACGCATCAATGTGTGCTTCGAGCGTTGCACTGCCATATTCTAAATCGTAAGAAACACTTTGAACGTCATACGGCAATTTACCTGGCTTTCGCAACGGCACAAACGGCAAGCCCATTTCCCACGCAACCAAACTGCCAAAAATAAAACCGCGTGCTTCCATTCCTGCAATCACGTTAATGTCACTGCCCAAAAAAGGCTGAATCAGTTGATTTACGGCTAATCTTAACGCACTAGGATCTTTGACCAGCGGTGTGATGTCTTTAAAAATAATGCCTGCTTTTGGAAAATCAGGAATATCACGAATTTTTGCTTTTAATCGGTTCATTTTGTTTCAAAATTTAAGTTAAACGGACACGAGGATCAACGATTGTGTAAGAAATATCAGTGAGTAACAGACCAAAAATATAAAGAACAGAACCTAAAAAAACCATCGCACGGACAATCGCAAAATCTTGGCTGTTAATCGCGTCAATCGTATAACTGCCTAAACCTGGAATACTGAAAAACGATTCCATAATCAAACTACCCATAAAAAGCAGCGGTAAAATGACGACTACGCCAGTCAAAATTGGAATCATCGCATTTGGTAAAACATGACGAAAAAGCGTTTGCGTTTCACTCAAACCTTTGGCACGAGCGGTACGAACATAATCTTTTTCGGCTTCTTCTAAAAATAGCGTTTGATACCAGCGAACGCCCGAACCAATACCTGTTAAAACGCCGATTACAACGGGTAAAACTAAAAATTTAATCATCGCAAAACCATCGTCATAACCTGAAATTGGCACGAGTTTTAACACTTTCGCTACCAAAAATTGTCCGCTGATAATGTAAAACAACGACGAAATCGACATTAACATCACACATAAAATAATACCGATTTGTTCAAAAGTTCGTCGTCTAAACAAAACCATCACAAATGCCGCGCAGATATTGACAACTAAACCAACTAAAAGTGTCGGCAACGCCAACGCCAAACTCGGTACGGCGCGTTCGCCAATATCTGCGCTGATATTGCGCCCACTGTCAGAAATGCCAAATCGAAACAACATCAAGCCAACGGATTTTGAATAAAAAATGGTTTCCGTGATTTTGTCGCTACCGTCAACATTAGCATTCCACAACAGTGGTTTGTCGTAACCGTGTTGTTTTTTCCAGTTTTGAATGGCTTTTTCGGTAACGTGTTTTTGCCCAAGCTGCATTCGTGCCATATCATCTGGACTGTTGACCACAAAAAACAGCGTGAACGTCAACACATTCACCGCAATCAATAACGGCACAGCGTAAAAAAGACGGCGAATGATGTAGTTAATCATTTAAATTAACAATGTTATTGCAATAAAAATTCGGTAAAGAAAGCGTCTTTAAAACCAGCACTTGGTAAATGTGAATAATCTTTTTCTTTGCTTTTCTTATGTGCATCAGCAGCAGCGTGTTCAGCACCTTCTTCAGTTTCTTCAACGCCTTCAGCTTTATCAATAGTTTTATGTATTATTTCAATGGCTTGTTGACGCATAGCTTCACGTTGTTCCATAGTTTGCAAACTGTCGATGGATCGATCACTAAATAACATAATCAATTCATGTTTAATTGCTGGCATGTGTTTTTTGATTGCGCCTTCTGTTGCGGCTCCATCAATAAACAACTGCACATTGATTGATAAATACTTTTTAGGCTCAAGCAAATTAACCACAAATTTAGGGGCAATTTCTAAATATGATGGCCCGCCTTTCGCTTCACCTTCGCCACCACCTTCGTTTGCAAATGTGAAATTAGACATGACCAATAAGCTAAACAGTAGAATAAATAAACGCATAAAACACTCCAAATAATTCAAAATTAGTAGGTAGTCAGTATAAACCAAACCGTCGAATCGGCTTATACGATAATTTGTACTGCACAAAAGCCATCAATTATTGATGGTGTTATCTTCGTAAATCCCGCTTAATTTGCGTTTAAATTCGTTCGTAATCAATCCAGCATCTTGACGACTTTTTACAACGCGAGGCGTGATTAACACGACAAGTTCTATTTTATTATCTTCTTTGTTTTTGTTGCCAAACAACGTACCAAAAACAGGTATTTCGTGCAATAACGGTATTCCGCCTTCACCTTTTGTATTTTTATCTTTAATCAATCCCCCTAAAACGATCGATTCACCACTTTGAACAACAATGGTACTGTCTATTTCTCGTGTCGAAATTCTAGGATTAACTTCACCATTTTTAATGCTGTCTGCCACATCTTCCACACTTTGCGTGACTTCCATCGTAACCAAGCCATTGGCATTTACACGCGGTTTAATTTTGAGTTTTACGCCTGTTTTACGTTGTTGATTTTGAGTTAACGGTGTCGTGCTGCTGTTTACGCCACCTGTAATTCCTGCCACACCGAAAGTGCCAGTTGATAATGAAATTTCTTCACCGACTTGAATACTCGCTTCCTGATTATTAAGAACCATGAGGGACGGTGATGAAATGACATTAACATTATTATTACTGGCTTGAGCATTCAAAATAGCACCGATGTCATTTGATTTACTCAAAAAAGAATAACCAAAGCCGCCCTTCGCCGCCGCCACTGCCGCGCTCGCCACACCATCTGTTGAAAGTACACCCAAGCCATTGCTGTTAATTGAGTTTGTGCCGCCGTTATTATGGTTGAAATACCACTGAAGACCATATTTCAAACTATCGGTTAATGTCACTTCAACAATCGTCGCATCAACTAAAACCTGTAATGGCATGACATCTAATTGGTTAATAATCGGACGAATAATTTCATATTCTTGTGCCGTTGCCACAATGATTAACGTGTTATTGGCTTCGTCAGCAATAATTCGCACATCACCAACATTTGAAATTTTTGCATCACCTGTTGCGTTACTTGACGTTGAGCGTTGTGCTGTAAGTTTTTTTGTGTCGGAAGATTTATCCGTTTTATTTGTTAACGTCCCTGATTTTCTATCTCCCGCTAATTTTGGAGCTTTTTCACGTTTTTGAGATGACGCACTGCCAAAAATATCATTCATCGTGTTTGCCAATTCCACCGCATCAACGTGTTGAACTTTATAAACATTCACACCACCGCCTGTGGTTGAATTGGCTCTATCTAAACGCATAACCCATTGTTCAATATCTTTTAAATAACGCGATTGATGCGTAATGGCTAAAACTGCGTTCAAACGCTCAATCGGCATGAAACGAAAAAATTCGCTTTCGTCGCCTTTTGCTTTTTTATAAAACACTTCGTCTAATTCTTTAATGAGTGTTTCAGGATCGACATGGGCTAACGGAAATAGAGCAAACGAACGCCCTTTTAAAACGTCAATATCAAACGTATTGACCATATCCATAATTCGCGCTAATTCATCAGCCGCACCAGAAACAACTAATAAATTGCGACGATTATCAACACTCAACAACGTTTTTTCATGCAGCAACGGTTTAATCAAGTCGGCAATATTATCGACAGCAACGTTTTTAACTGGAATGACGCGCACTTGATAACCCGATTTGCCGTTATGTCCTGACGAAAAATTTGCGCTGTACAACGCTTCATTTAACGGTTCAATGTGATAAATATCACCATCTTTCACCAACGCGGCGTTATTCATGCTCAAAACCATTTCCAGCGTCGGCAATAATTCTTCTTTGCTTAAAGCGCGTGTCGTTTGCAATGTTACTTTGCCGACAACTTTTGGACTCAAAACGTAATTTTTCCCCAAAATATCACTCAAGACGACTTTTGCAACTTCGCCTAAATCCGCATCATCAAAATTTAAACTAAATTCACCTTTGCCTTTACTTTTCATATTTTGAGCGACTTGTTCATTTGAAGCGGGCAATTCGCTCGCATAATCTGAACTGGGATAAAGTTCATTTTTTGGCTTTATTGTATCTGTCGAAACAGATTTATTTTGCAATTGCGGAATGGATTCACTAGACGTTACAACGTTTGATGTAATTGGCAATTTAGGACGTTGTGTCATGAGTAATTCACAGCCCGACAATGTTAAACTCAAAATTGTGGAGGTTAGGGCGGTTAGTTTTGGAATTGAGTTCATTTTTGAGAATTTTCAGAGTTATCAGGATTATCAGTTTCTACTTCTACAGATGAGGCTTCAGTCTGAGGTTCGGGAATCATTACGGGTTGAATATTTTGCTGTGGCGGCATTCGAGTATTTGCATTCAGTTGTCCAGGAACGGGTACAGGTGTTTTTGTTTTGATTTTAAGCAACGGCAACATTTTTGTTTCACCCGTTTGCGTTAATACCACCGAATCTGAATGAATTTCGCTCACTTTCCAGCCGTCTAATTCGTCACCTATTTTATGTTTACGGTAATTATCTTTTGGAACGCGTGCATTGGTTCGGCTAAAAAAAGCAGTGGCACCTTCGGGTGTTTTGTAAATGCCCGTTAATTCCCAAACAAAGACATCGAATTTTTTAATCACGGCAACAGGCACACTTTCAGGTTCAGGTTCTGCAACAGGTTTACGCCCTTTGATAAATAAGGGACGATCTACTAAGTCACCGTAATTTTCTTCGCTTGTTTCATTCAAATCAATGCCAGGCAATTCATCTGTTGTTTCTTCGTTGCCCTTTATTTTTTCATGTGCCATTTTTGTCACAGGGGTTTCTGTTCCCGCGTAATTTTCAACCGCTAAAATAGCAATCAGTAGCACGTTTAAGGCAACCAAAACAAAAAATGTTGGACGATTCATTTTATTGGTTTTTTCATGAAACTGGTTGCCTGAAAATTTACGCTCAATTCATTACTTTGATCAATTTGATGAGTGACTTTATTTCGTACTCCTCGCATCGGACGAATATCAATTTGTTCAACAACAACGAGTGGTGTCGCGGTTTCAATTTTATGCAAAACAGCGCGTAAAACTTCGCTATTTCCCGTCATACGAACGTTAATGGGAATGCGGTCAAAATTATTTTTAGTCACGACGGGTAAACCTTGTGTGCTGCTCAATTGTCCACCCGCTTCAACAATTGCTTGCTTAATCATTTCTTGTAATTCCGCCGAAGCTAACGCGCTTGTATTTTGTGTGCTTAAATAATTTTCATCGATGTATTGCGCTTTCAACGCGTCCATTTCATCAATGACACTTTGTTTTCGTGCCAAAATTCGCTCGTATTGTTCAAAGCGAAAACCTAACGTATTTTTTTCGTCGTGCAACGCTAATCCTTGATTGATTAACGGCAAAATAATGACAAAACTTATAAAAGACATTACTGCCAGCAGTAAACCGACCGCCATCCAACGTTCATTTTGGTTATTCTTTAGTACCATTTTCAGCCCCAACTTCTTCAGTTGTTGATTCGGAATTTACGTCTTCAACATTTTTTTCTGTAGGCAATTCGTCTGTAGATGTGTCATTTGCCGTATCGTTTACAGATTCTTCTGTTGTTTCAGTGATCGCGTTACGATTTTCGCTTGTGGTCGGTTTGGTGATTTCTGCGGTAATTTGAAACCGCTCCATCCCACTGGCTTTGTCTTGCGTAACGGGTGAAGCAAAACTGACTTTGGCAAAATACTCGGACGCTTCCAAGTCTGCAAGCAAGTTAGATGCCGTTGGCGATTCACCTTGTAATTGCAGCTGTCCCTCGCTGTATTGCAAATAGGAAAGCCAACTGTCATCGTGCATTAAGACACTTAATTCATTGAGCATCGCAACAACAGATGGCAATACCGTTTTTTCATTGATAAGCGATTGATTTTCTTCACGCATTGCGTCCATGTCGGCTTGCAGCGTTTTGACTGCTTTGACTTCTTTTTCAATTTTGGAAATTTTTGTTTGTAAATTTTGGACAGCTTGATATTCGAGCCAAACAGGTAACGTCAAACTTGCAATGCTTAACATCACAAATAACGTCAATAATACGACGATGATTTGACGTGATGTGTTTGCAATTTTTGGTTGTAAATTTGGCGGCAAAAGATTGTAAGCAGAATGCAGTTGCTCCAAATCGTTTGGACACTTTTCAACGTCGGCGTATTGCACAGAAATTCCGACTGCTTGGCAGTCAGCGTAAAGCGTTTCGAGTAATTTGCGTGGCGTAAGCATTAACTGGACAACAATTTGCGCGGTTTCTACATCAATACGTTCGATACGAGTGGCAAAATAAACGTGTTCTGCTTTAAAGGGGCTGTAACGATCTAATTCGTAGCCAACGACTTGCGATAGGTTCATTTTCGCCGCTAACGGTAACGTTAGCGTTTTACTTAGCGCGTCGTTGCGTGATAATCGCAAAATGAAAATCGCATTTTTAAAACGTTCGGTATTGATTAAGTTTTTAACCGTTTCCAAGCTGGAATTGTCACGCGCTAATGGCATTAACAATTCTTGTTGACCATTGAGTTCATAATGTAATTCAAATTGCTCACCGATAGGTTTCACAATAATTGCGCCGTGTGGAACATAAAAAAATTGGCGTAGTTTTGTCGGTACTAAAAAAGCTAATTCACGTCCCCACCAACGCAAAAATGGTTTGAGTTCAATTTTAACGTTTGCGTTTAGATTCATTTAGTTTGTTATTGGAACGGGCGTTGATACATTAAATATTAAGGCACAGCAATCTCATGTTTGCTCGAAATTTTTTACCAACGGTAAGATTTTTGCAACTTATGAACAGGTTTTATTGATGAGAACTTTTCGCGATTGCAAATTTTTTACTGTGAAGTGGTCTGATCAAACTTTGGGGAGGATATTAGGCTAAAACTATGAGATGTTTTTTCATATCTTCTTTCCAGGATATGTTACTAATCATCAAAAGAGTTACGCAGCTTAATTTTTCAACTAAGCTGCATAAATATTTTAAAAATGGGTGAAATCCAGACTTATTTATGAGCTGCGTCGTAAATTTCTCTCATTTCTTTTACATAAACTAATGCCGCTTTAATCGCAACAGTAGCTTCTGACATATTGTCTTGTGTAGCTGCTTCACGAGCCGCACTCAACTTGTCATTTAATTTTTGACGTAGGCGTTCTGTTTGTTCATAACGGAATTCTTTTTGTAATTGACGCGCTTCAGAAACTGTTGCAAGAAACGCAACTTTGTCGCCTTTCTCAGCAATCACAATTGCTTCTTCAATTTTTGCAGTTGTGCCAGTTGCAGCAGCTTTTACTTCTGCATTTTTGTCTTTGTGTTCTTCAGCAGCAAAAGCTGGTGCAGAAACAACTGCGAATGCAGCAACTAACGCGGTTGATAAAGCAATTTTTTTCAAAATGTTCATTGGAATCCTTAAAATTGAGAGAAAGATGAGAAGTTTTATCGTTTAACCTACGAGTATAGTAGGTTAAAGAAGTTCGCATTATACGCAACCATTACAGAAAAAAAAGCGTTGTTTAATCGTTTTGACAATTGGAGAAACCTAAAAAGCTGCGTAGAATAACGGAAATTCAATTTTAGCCAATCAACTCATCTGTTTATGCCCTTGAAAACAATCCTTATAAAACACTTACTTTTATTAGTAACATTATTGTTGCTGGTAATCGTGTGCTTTTGGGATCGTTTAACTGATTTGGCACTGATTGATTTAATCAGCGGATTTTCACATCCGTTGGAAGGATGGGATCATCTCGTTACGATGTTAGCAGTTGGAATTTGGGCAGCACAATTGCGTGGTAAAGCAATCTGGTTATTACCTCTGACATTCGTTAGCGTCATGAGTTTAGGCGGTGTGTCAGGTGCAGCGAGTTATTTGACCATGCCAAGTGCCGAAATTTTGATTTTATTATCGTGCATTGTTTTTAGCGTGTTAATCATTCGTAAAATTCGTTTCGATACCAAAATAAACGTGCTAATTGTGGCATTTTTTGCATTTTTTCACGGTTACGCACACGGGCAAGAAATCTCAGCTTCCGCGAGTTTAATTTCTTACACGCTCGGTTTTATGATTGCCACATTGCTATTACACGGTGCGGGGATTTTAGTTGCAAAATTGCTGTTAATTTCAGTGACAATTTTCATTGCTCAAACCCTTCACGCCGCACCAATTCAATCGGAAAAACAAGTTGTATTTAATGAATCCGTAACGCATTCGGCTACATTTGAACAATATGAACATCAACAAACATTTGTCAAAAAATCACCGCTAATTTCAAGTACGCAATGGTTGAATTTATCGCCAGAATTATCCGATTACATTTTGCATTTTTATAAGCCTCCACCGAAAAATTGGCTTGCATTTGATGCAATAAAAACAGGAATCCAACATTTAACAAGCGGAGTCGGCTTAACGTCACCGCCTGCACGCGCGTATTTTATTTTTGCGTCACTCTTGCTTATTTTTATCGTTTCACAATTTTTTTGCTATGTTTTTTATCCAAAACAAAACTGCAATTTCGTTTTCTTTCTCCTCGCTTGTCGTTTTAAAAATTCGTTTCACCTTCTAACATTTTCACTTTTATTCGTTTTGTCACAAGCACTGCCATTTTTCAATTGGTGGTTTAATTTCGTGTGTCAAAAATTTACAGCGATTTTCATGCAAATTTTTATCAAAAAATTTTGTTGCGACGACGATGTTGCTACATCTTGTAGGAATTATCGTCGCTCACTCTATCCAATACAAAGAGGTTATCTTTAATGATTAAACAAATAATCTGCGTACTTTTTTTATGTGCTTATGCCCAAATTAGTTTCGCGCACGCCCCAGGTTTAAGTTCAGCCGATTTGGTTTTAACTGAAAAAGGCGTTGACGCAACCATTACATTTGCACTGCAAGACATTGAAGCATTCGCGCCGATGGACAGCGACGGTGATGCAGAAATTAGCAGTTCTGAACTTGATGACGCAAAACCTAAAATTGCGGCGTTAATTGCAAAAGAGTTGCAACTGACACTTAATGAAACCATCGTTAAACCCGTTAATTTGGGAACCGTTAGTTTTGATAATCAGAATAATGCGTGTGCCGAATTTCACTACGAACCCGCTGCAACGCATTTACAAATGACGACTTTATTGCTGAATAAATTACCCGAAGGACATAAGCAATTTGTGACGATTAAAGATATTACGGGCAAAAACTTGAGCGAAAAAATGCTCACGCAACAAGATAACGTCATCGAATTAAATTTAGCCGACGGTGAAAGCTCGTCGATGTTTAAAGACTTTTTTGTTTTAGGTGTTGAACACATTTTGACGGGTTACGACCATTTGCTGTTTTTGTTCGCGTTGTTGATTGTGACACATCGATTTTGGACAGCATTTGGCATCATCACGTTTTTTACCGTCGCGCATTCGATAACGCTTGCAATCGCGGGCATGAATTTATTCACGATTCCCAGCACGATTGTTGAACCGTTAATTGCCGCTTCGATTATTTATGTTGGCGCAGAAAATCTCATCCGAAAAGAACCCAAAGGCAGAAAATATCTGACGTTTGCGTTCGGTTTAATTCACGGTTTTGGTTTTGCTGCGGTGTTGCAAGAAATGAACATCACCAGCATCGAAACGGGGATTTTAGTGCCGTTATTTTCGTTCAATTTAGGTGTTGAAACGGGGCAGTTAATCGTTACAACTATTTCGTTACCCATTATTTGGTGGTTGCACACAAAACCACTGATTGAAAAATACTTTGTGCCAGTTTGTTCGAGCATCGTCTGTTTAGCTGGCAGTTTCTGGTTAATTGAGCGAACACTTTTATAAAAATAATTTTAATAACAATGAGGAAAAATCATGAAAAAACAACCAGTCACCTTTAAATTAACGCTTTTATCACTAGCAATTTCTGCAAGTTTTTCGGCTTACGCTCACGCGGAATATGAAGAAAATATAGCAGCTGTTGAAACGGGTGAATCGGCGAAAAAATCCAAAAAAAAATCAAAGTCTAAAAATGATAAAACGATTGAACTCGAAGCCATGGTTATTACAACGCAACGAGCCGATTCATTGGTTGGTGTTGCTGGCAGTGCATCTCAAGGGAATGTCGGACAAGAACAATTAAAATATCGTCCTGTCACTCGTCCAAGTGAAGTTTTAGAAACCGTTCCAGGTTTAATTTCAAGCCAACACAGCGGCGAAGGAAAAGCGAGTCAGTATTATTTGCGTGGTTTTAATTTAGATCATGGCACAGATTTTCTAACACAAGTTGATGGCGTGCCTGTCAATTTGGGTTCGCATGCACATGGTCAAGGCTGGATGGATACCAACTTTTTAATTCCCGAAATGATAAAAACCATCAATTATCAAAAAGGAAATTACTACGCAGAAAACGGTGATTTTTCGAGTACAGGCGCGGCAAACATTCAGTATTTTAGCGATTTGCCAGAACACACGGTGAAATTCACAGGCGGCAGTTTTGATTATTATCGTGGCTTAGTTATGGGTTCACAAAAATTGGGCGATGGTAATTTGGCGTATGCTGGCGAAACGGTTCACAACGGCGGACCTTGGATAAAAAGTAACGAATATCTGAAATTTAACGGCGTTTTGAAATACAGCGAAGAACACGGCGAAACGGGTTGGAGCGTGACGGGTATGGCAATGGCGGCGGATTGGAATTCAACAGATCAAATTCCAAAACGTGCAGTTTTAGACGGTTCAATTGACCGTTTTGGAAATATCGACCCAACTGACGGCGGACGCAGTGACCGTTACAGCGTGACAGGTGAATGGCATCGTCAAGATAAAGACAGCAAAACGCAAATTATGGCTTACGGACTTTATACGTCGTTAGATTTATTTTCAAATTTTACTTATTTCTTAGACGACCCGATTAACGGCGACCAATTTGGTCAACCCGATAAACGTTTTGTCACAGGTTTTAAAGCCAGCCACACGATTTATCATAAAATCGGAAAATTTGATTCTGAAAGCACGGCGGGGTTGCAATTCCGAAACGATAATATCAATAACGCTTTGACAAAAACGAAAGCGCAACAAGTTTTAGAGATAACACGAAAAGATGATGTTTGGGTGAGCAGTTTAAGTCCTTATTTCGACAACAAAACGACGTGGACAGATTGGATGCGAACCAATTTTGGCGTGCGTTTCGATGGTTTTCGTTTTGATGTGAGCAAAAGTAATGTTGCCGAAAATAATGGCACGAAAATCGACGGTATTGTTAGTCCGAAAGCTGGAATTGCTTTTGGTCCTTGGGCTGAAACGGAAATTTATTTGAATGGTGGCTTAGGTTTTCACAGCAACGATGCGCGTGGAATTAACACACACGTCGATCCAAAATCAGGCGAAAAAGTCGAACCCGCCGTACCGTTATCACGAACTTACGGCGGCGAAGTTGGCGTGCGAAGTAATTGGATTAAAGGTTTACAAAGCACACTGGCAGTTTGGTGGCTTGATATTGATTCGGAATTATTATTTGTCGGCGATGCGGGAACAACAGAAGCAAGTCACCCAAGCCGTCGTTACGGCATTGAATCGGCAAATTATTATTCACCAACCGATTGGCTGACGTTTGATGCTGATTTAAGTTTTTCAAAAGCGCGTTTTCGTGGAAATCCAGAAGAAGGTCGTTATATTCCTGGTTCTGTTGAAACCGTGATTGCTTCGGGAGCAACATTTCACGATGTTTTTGGTGGATTTTATGGCGGTCCACGATTACGTTATTTTGGTCCTCGCGCCTTGATTGAAGATAACAGCGTGCGATCAAAAGAAACGGTGATGATTTCAGCGATGGTGGGTTATGAATTTAATAAACATTGGAAACTGCAAGCTGAAGTCTTCAATTTGTTAAACAGAAAAGACAGCGGCATCGACTATTATTATGGCTCTTGTTTAAAAACAGATACCAGTTGCGCTGATGGCGGAAATCAAGATATTCATTTTCATCCCGTTGAACCGTTGAGTTTTAGAATGACGTTATCGACAAGTTTTTAAGCACAAAAAAAGGCGTGATAATTTCACGCCTTTCATTTGTGTATCGATTTTTATACACGCTCAATCTTCAACGATTCAGGCGATTGAGCGAGGGCATAACAATATTCGTAATGTTGCTCCAAGACCGAAACCACATTTTGATCCAGTTCGCCGTTTATAATCATCTTATTCATAATTGATTTGATTGCTGGTAATTGCAAGGCATCTCGATAAGGACGTTTCTGCACCAATGCTTGAAACACATCGGCAACCGTCATAATTCGTGATCCCAAATCTAATTCACTGCCTTTGAGATGAAACGGATAACCAGTACCAGTCAAATTTTCATGATGGTGACTCGCCCATTCAGCAATTTTGGTATTTGGAAACACTGTTTTTAATATCTGCATCGTATCAAAACTATGACGGCGAATATAAGCGTATTCAGTTTGAGTAAGCACTGTCGACTTGTTTAAAATGTAATCGGGTACACGCAACTTCCCTAAATCGTGCAACATACCTGCTAATTCAATATGCTGTTGTTCTTCCTCACTGAATCCCATTTTTTGAGCTAAAAATCGTGCTAACTGAGCGACGTATTTGGAATGCTCTTTGGTGTGTGGGCTTTTTGCATCAATGACTTTAGAAAATAATGTCGCAATACTCAGCAACGTTGGAAAATTGGCAATTTTACGTTTTGAAAGCGACTCGTAAGCACGCACCGACGCATCAATATAGCTGTAATCCATCGAGAGCCAAAATGATTCTTGTTGACCTAATTCCAAAAAAGCATCAACAAGTACGGGGGCGAAAAATGTGCCACGAAGCGTTTTTATTTTCGTCATGATGCTAGATTCGTTTAGCAAAATATTATTAACATTTTTATCAACGACCGCACATTCCGCTTGTAAAAAATCAACCCTATCAACCAAAAAAATCAAATTAGCGGCTAATTTATCTTGTTCAGGCAAATCGAGTATTTCTAATTCATTCCAATGCGTGTGATGATGAAGAATCCAGAGTGCGTATTTACTGAAAAGGGGGCAATTTACCAAATACCGCTGACCCAGTTCACAGTGTAAATTAACGTCGTCCCATTCGAGTTCAGAAACCAGATGAGCATGATCTTCGGTACTTGAGATACCACAATCATGCAACATTCCAGCGTAAAGCATATTCAATTGCGTGTCTTCATCCCATTGAAGTTTTTTCGCCATCGTTGCAGCCATTAACGCCACACGTTTGCCATGATGAATATCGCTTATGCCCACGAAATCAAGTGATGCAGTGAGTGAACAAATCACATCATGAAAGACTAATTCCATAGAAAACACTCCTTGTTTTGTGCTGATTTTATGCTGTTGATAAGTAAAACTATGATTAACATGGCGGCGTGGCTTAATCTTCGACTTGCTGAATACCGTCGAGCATCCAGTTAGTGTTGAAACCCGATTTAGATTTCACAAAATGCCACACTTCGTTCACTTGATTTGCAGAAGCATTTGCTGATTCACGAATCGTTGATTCAAACAAAACGGCCGCTTCAAATTCAGAGAGTAACTCACGCACTTCTAAGATGTCGGCATCTAATGTTAAAACATCAGTTTGATTCACTTCGTTTGAAGCTTTTAATTGTGCCTGAATTTCAGCAAACACTTTATCGGTGGTTAAACCACGAATTTCAGCCATGTCACGCGAATCCCAAGCGTGCTGTAAATTCATGTAGCGGTGCTTCACATCGTCTAAAAATGCAAAAGTATCAAATCCAGCGGGCATTGTTGCGTCACGCGATTTCGCTAAATTCACGGTTGATGACGACACGGTAGAATCACTTTTTTTGAACATAATATCCGTGTTGAAGTCCGCTGAACTGCCAGAACTTGCTAAAGGTGCAGAATAAGCAGGTTCATTCATGGTGTTTTGATAATTGGATTCAGGTATTGCCGTACTGGTTTTTTTTTTTGCAAAGAAAAAGTGATAAATCAAATAACCCAATCCAACGAGTAATAACCACCCAAAAAAACCAATTCCCCCCGCCTTTGTTGCACCTGAATGATCGACATAAGGTGCAGTTGGATATTGTTGAGCATAGCCTTGTGGTACTTGAACAGGCATGGGTTGTGTGTAATTTTGTTGCTGTTCGTATTGGGGTTGTTGTTGTGGCTGTTGCGCGTAACCTTGATTATTGATGGGAGCTTGATTTTGTTGCGGTGCAACGTGATCTGAACTGCCGCTCATCATCGAACCCACTAAACCACCGACAGCTAAACCAGCCGCTGCACCGATTGCACGATCTTTCCACGCTTGATTTGAATTTTGTTGTTGATGTTGCGGCTGAGGATGTGGTTGCTGATAAGTAGGTAAGGGATGACTTTGCGGTGGCGTTACGGCACGATTACTCGGTGGTAAATCAGCACGTTTCATTGGCGCGTTGTAAGAGGATTTGCTACCAAAAGAAGTTCCTTCTCCTAAACGTTTTGCTTGTGCAACAGATGATCCGCCTAATGCGATAGAAATTAACACGACAGCATTTACAAATGCACTGGTTTTTTTGTTCATAAAATTCACTAATTCCAAATTGAGTTGTTAAAAAATAATGGTACCAATCCGCCCCATTTTTCCCCGTTGCCTGAAAGGTATTTGATGCTTTAAGTGACGCTGTGGAATTTGGTGAGGTCGATATACCATTTGAAATCAACGTAAATTTTAACTCAGGCGAAGAACTAAAACGAGTTTGTTTGAGAATATCGTGCATTGTTACCGACCTTAAAAAAATTTTGCCCAACGACTTTAATGTTACGCGAAAGAGTTAGAGCATAAAAAATTTCATACGGTTTTATGCTTAAAGTTTTCAAAAAAAGACCCAATTAGGCGGTTCCACATCGCTCAGATTTGGGCTTTACATAACATCAGTTAGTAGAATAGGGCGTAAATGCGTTATAATTCAAACATCGAGACGAATACCCTTCTTGCGTCATCACGCATTCCAAACTTCTACAACAGGTAAAATATGACTGAAAATACAATCCCCGTTCCAAATACAACCGCCTTATTGTCATTTCGTGACTTAGGCATTATCGAACCCTTACTTAAAGCATTAAAAGATGTTGGCTACGAAACGCCTTCACCTATCCAAGCACAAACAATTCCTTTCATCCTCGATGGTAAAGACGTTTTAGGTCAAGCTCAAACAGGAACGGGCAAAACTGCAGCATTCGCGTTACCCATTTTGTCACGCATTGATTTAAAACAAAAAGAACCACAAGTTTTAGTTTTAGCTCCAACGCGTGAATTAGCCATTCAAGTTGCTGAAGCGTTTCAACGTTATGCGTGTTATGTCAAAGATTTTCATGTTTTACCAATTTACGGCGGTCAAGATTACAGCACGCAATTACGTCAGCTAAAACGTGGCGCACACGTTGTTGTAGGCACGCCAGGTCGCGTTATGGATCACATGAGAAAAGGCACGTTGTCGCTCAATAATTTGAAATTTTTAGTTCTCGACGAAGCGGACGAAATGTTGCGAATGGGCTTTATTGATGATGTTGAATGGATTTTGGAGCAAACACCAGAAAATCGTCAAATTGCGTTGTTCTCTGCGACGATGCCAAGTGTTATTCGTAAAATCACCGAAAAATATTTGAACAAACCCGAACACGTTACGATTAAAGTTACCACAGCCTCAGCGGAAAATATCCGTCAACGTTATTGGCTGGTCAGCGGCGTGCATAAACTCGATGCGTTGACACGCATTTTGGAAGCTGAAACGTTTGACGGCATGATTATTTTCGTGCGAACAAAAACAGCGACGATTGAACTTGCTGAAAAATTAGAAGCGCGTGGTTATTCGGCGGCGGCAATTAACGGTGATATGTCGCAAAATTTGCGTGAACGAGCAATTAACCATTTGAAAAATGGCAAGCTAGATATTTTGATTGCAACCGACGTTGCGGCTCGTGGTTTGGACGTTGACAGAATCACGCACGTTTTAAATTACGATATTCCTTACGACACAGAATCTTATGTGCATCGCATTGGTCGTACTGGACGTGCTGGGCGAACTGGTGACGCGATTTTGTTTATCGCACCGCGTGAACGCAAATTGTTGAGCAACATCGAACGAGCAACGAAACAAAAAATTGAAGAAATGGGTTTGCCTTCAACTGAAATCATTAACAACAAACGTATCGCCCGTTTTAAACAAAACATCACCGATACGTTAGCAGCCGAAGAATTGAGCTTTTTCAGTCAACTTATCGAGCAATACGAGCGCGAACACAATGTCACTGCGTTAGAAATTGGTGCAGCATTGGCTAAATTGTTGCAAGGTGACGAACCCTTGTTAATGGCACCACCTAAAAAAGTGTCAGAACGCGATCGTGACCGTGATGAAAGACCAGCTCGTGGCAAAGAACGTGATTCACGCTCCGAAGGTCGCAATTCGCGTGATAGAAATGAGCGTTCAAATCGTGGTGAATCCATTGATCGTCGTCCACGACGTGATTTTGGTGCGTCAAATATCGAAATGGAAACGTTCCGTATTGAAGTGGGTAACGCTCACGGCGTAAAAGCAGGAAATATCGTTGGTGCAATTGCCAATGAAACAGGTATTGAAGGCGCACATATTGCAAGAATCCGTATCGAAGAAGATTACAGCACGGTCGAATTACCCGCTGGAATGCCGAAAGAGTTGTTACAAGAATTACGCAAAGTGCGTGTGGCAGGACAGTTGTTAAACATTTCAAGTGTTTCAGGTGGTGAAAAAACTGAAGGTAGAAAAACATTGAAATTTGACGATAACAAATTTAAAAACGACAAAAGCAAAAAACGTTTGAGTTCAACATCTCGCAGAGCTAAAGAATCAACGGATTTGTAATTTTCGTTTCATAAAAAAAGCCGATACGCAAAACGTATCGGCTTTTTTGTAGGTAAAAAATGGAAACTTATCGAGCAAATCTTTTATTGAATTTATCGACACGACCCGCAGTATCTACAACGCGTTGTTTCCCTGTATAAAAGGGATGGCAAGAAGAGCAAACTTCGATGTTTAAGTCTTTAGCCAACGCAGAACCGGTCACAAAAGTATTGTCGCAGCCACAAGTTACGGTAATTTGTTTATAATTAGGATGAATTTCTGGTTTCATGATTTTTCGCATTGCCCACAACGGGCGGTTGATATTTAAAGAACTGCGTATGATACGGACTTAACTCACAAATCGCAATGGATTCAAACTATTATGCGTATTATTACTCTCAATGCTAATGGAATTCGCGCTGCTGAACGCAAAGGTTTTTTCGTTTGGCTAGCCAAGCAAAATGCAGATATTGTCTGTATTCAAGAAACAAAAGCTCAAATTTCACAACTCGATGAAAAATTTTTTCCCGCACCGTACCACTGCTTTTATCACGATGCAGAAAAGAAAGGTTACAGCGGTGTCGCGCTTTATTGTCGCAAAAAACCAGACGAAATTATTTACGGCATCGGCATTGAAGATATTGACCGCGAAGGACGTTTTATCGAAGCGTGTTTTGGAAATTTGAGCGTCATTTCTCTTTATTTGCCTTCGGGTTCATCGGGTGAAGAACGACAAACTTTTAAATTTTCAGTGTTAGAACGTTTCAAAAATTATTTGGACAGCGTTTCTGAAAATGGACGCGATACGATTATTTGCGGTGATTGGAACATTGCACACAAGGCAATTGATTTAAAAAATTGGCGCGGCAATCAAAAAAATTCTGGTTTTTTACCCGAAGAACGCGCTTGGCTCGATGATCTTTTTGCCAAAGAAAAGTGGTTTGATACGTTTCGCTTAGTGAATCAAGATGCAGAGCAATACACTTGGTGGTCAAATCGTGGTCAAGCGTGGGCAAAAAATGTCGGTTGGCGAATTGATTACCAAATTATTAGCTCGTCGCTTAAAAACCGCGTTACCGCGACAAGCATTTACAAAGACGAAAGATTTTCTGATCACGCGCCGTTAACGATTAATTACGATAATTCAGAACAATGAAAACGGATTTAAAATTTATGGCGAGAGCGTTGCAACTCGCAGAACTTGGACGTTTTACCACCGACCCCAATCCGCGTGTTGGTTGTGTACTGGTGAAAAAAGGACGAATTATTGGCGAAGGCTTTCACGAAAGAGCAGGGCAAACACACGCTGAAATCAATGCGTTAAAAAATGCAACCGAAGACGCAAGTGGCGCAACCGCTTATGTCACGCTCGAACCATGCAGTCATCACGGAAAAACACCACCCTGTTACGATGCGTTAATTGCGGCAGGAATTAAACGTTTAGTTGTCGCAATGCGTGACCCAAATCCGCTCGTTTCTGGACGTGGTTTGGAACGTTGTAAATCGGCTGGAATTGAAGTTGTTTGTGACGTTTTACGCACCGATGCAGAGCAATTAAATCATGGTTTTATTTCACGAATGACAAAAAATCGCCCGTTTATTCGCAGCAAAATTGCGATGAGTTTAGATGGTCGAACCGCTTTAGCAAATGGTGAAAGTAAATGGATTACTTCACCTGAAGCGCGTACTGATGTGCATCGTTTTCGTGCTGAAAGTTCTGCAATTTTGACGGGCATTGGCACGGTTTTAGTCGATAATCCGTCATTAAATGCACGTGTTGATTTCCCGATTGTGCAACCGATTCGCGTGGTTTTAGATTCACAATTACAAATGCTGCCACACGCACAAATGGCAAAATTAAATGGACGCACGTTAATTTTGACCTGTTCGACAAATGAACAAAAACACGCTGCGTTGAAACAAGCAGGTTTTGAAATCCACGTTTTACCAGAACTAAATGGACGATTAGATTTACACGCCGTTATGACTTTTTTAGCAACGCAAGAAATTAACAACGTTTTTGTTGAAGCGGGTACAACGTTAAATGGTGCATTGCTCGAAGCAAATTTAGTTGATGAATGGTTGATTTATATGGCTTCGTGCGTGTTGGGCGACAAAGGACGTGGTATATTTTCATTGCCTGAATTGCAATCAATGACGGATAAAAAAATACTGCAATGGCTCGACGTGCGGCACGTTGGACATGATTTACGCCTGACGCTCGCATCAGCCCATTAACACCAATGCCCACATTTTCTTTTTTATTTATTTTAGCCCCTTTTATAAGTTTTTATATTAGTTTAATTGGAT
>CAIRCR010000313.1 GCA_903877065.1 uncultured Pseudomonadota bacterium | reverse complement strand
GCCTTAAATTTGGGAAGTCCTTATATCGTTCAAACCCTTACTGTTCCTAGCATTGATAAAAATCTCGTGGAACTTTGACTCCTTTTGTTTAGTGCGACACGAAGTCGCAAAGATGAGTTGTGTTTCTCTCTTGAAGAAACCACCTATGCTACTGGGTGAATCTAGGGGCATGAATAAAGAGCTGCCCTGACAATGTAACGATAGAAACTTAGTTTCTGGGGAACGAATCGTGAGAAATGTTCCTTCCTAGCAACCACGGCTGGGTAAGTGCTAGATAGTTGGTATGGTGAACAAATGTGAATCAGTGATAAAGGTCGTCAAGGCATAAAAAGTGGAAGTGGTTTATACGCTTTAATAGAAGCTGGAATTTGGTTTAAACATACGAATTCGTAGCCATTATGCTTCTCGGTCGATAGCTGGCACCTAACCTAACATACTTATTTTTGCGGAACGTGGAAACCCTGTATTGCTCCTTGCAAAAGGAAAATTTGTTGTGAAACAAGTCGATAGCAGTGCAGGTTTGAGAAGTTGGAAAAAGCGAATGTCATGCTGTAATGGCATGAATACAAATTCAAGTAATTTGACGCGAAAGCGTGCCTACGTCCAACAGGTCTTTTATTGCAAGAGAGTTTGCAGAATCAATTTAATGGAGAAAAGCAAATGACGGTGCAGAAATTTTTTGTTGCTGGTGCAGCTCCAGCAAGTGGTGAGCGATGGAACCAAGTAAATTGGCACCAAGCGCAATCTCAAGTACATCGACTACAAATGCGTATTGCAAAGGCAGTACAACAAGAAAAATGGGGCAAAGTGAAGGCTTTGCAATGGCTTTTAACACATTCGCATCACGCTAAATTATTGGCGGTCAAACGAGTGAGTTCAAATGCTGGAGCGAAAACGTCAGGGATTGATAAAGTGCGTTGGCAAACGCCAAAGCAGAAATATGAGGCGGTGAAATCATTAAGACGACGAGGCTATAAGGCGCAAGCCTTACGGCGGATTTATATTCCTAAAAAGAACGGTAAATTACGTCCGTTAGGGATTCCAACAATGCGGGATAGAGCAATGCAAGCGTTGTATTTGCTAGCCCTTGAACCTGTTGCAGAAATTCAAGCGGATAAAAACTCGTATGGCTTTCGCCCTAAACGCTGTGCGGCTGATGCAAGTCAGCAATGTTTTCTGTCATTAGCGAAGAAAACTTCGCCGCAGTGGATTTTTGAAGGTGATATAAAAGCCTGTTTTGATGAAATCAGTCATAGTTGGTTGATGGAAAATGTTCTCACGGACAAAATCATTTTACAGCAATGGCTGAAGTCAGGATATATGCAGCGGGGCGTGTTTTACGATACAGAATCAGGTACGCCGCAAGGAGGCATAATTTCACCAGTATTAGCGAATATCGCGTTAGATGGTTTGGAAGAAGTTGTAAAACAAGCCATTCGCAAAGGCGATAAAGTCAACGTGATTCGCTATGCTGATGACTTTGTGATTACGGCAGCCTCAAAGGAAATTCTTGAGGAAAAAGTGAAACCTGTTGTGGTGGCTTTTCTCGCAAAACGGGGATTGCAACTTTCTGAAGAAAAAACACGCCTCACGCATATTGACGATGATTTTGATTTTTTAGGCTTTAACTTTCGGAAATATAACGGTAAATTGCTGACGAAGCCATCAAAGAAAAGTATCAAAACTTTTTTGGCAAACATTCGCACGTTAATTAAATCGCATCCAACTATCAAAACGGAACATTTGATTTGGCTGTTAAATCCGAAATTGAGAGGCTGGGCGAATTATTTTCGTCATGTTGTATCGAGTAAAGTGTTTAGCAAATTGGACGATGCTATTTTTAAAACACTTTATCGTTGGGTAAAACGAAGACATCAAAATCAAAATGCAGATTGGTGTTATGAAAAATACTTCAAACATCCGATGCCTGTAAGATGGTGGTTTCATGCGAAAACCCGTACAGCTGATGGAAAAATTATAACGCTCAAGTTGTTCAAGTTATCCAATGTAAAAATTAGACGACATTTGAAAATCAAAGCTGCTGCAACGCCTTATGATTCAGCTTACACAGCGTACTTTTCACAACTGAAGCCCGATTTAATTTTGTTTAAGGCTGGGTCACGAAAGTGGCTTTAAAAAGGCTTGAGCCGTGTGCAGGGAAACTTGCACGCACGGTTCTTAGGAGAGTCATGGCTGGTAACAGTCATGGCTTATCCTAACCTACCCTTCCAATGCTTTTGCTGAAAAAATGCGCGTGACGATTCAAGCTCTGCGTGGAACAGATAAGAACAAGAAATCATTTAATGCGATTGCAAAAGCCTTAAACGACAATGGTTCAAAAACAGCTAGGGGCAAAGAATGGAAAGCACAGCAAGTGATTAACATTGCAGACCGTTTAAAGATTGATTGATGCGTGTTCACTTCAAACGTCGCATAATGCCCGCATTCTAAACATCACAACAAATACATCAATGCTAGACGACATCAAAAAAGCTCTATGGTCAACCGCTGACAAGCTCCGCGCCAATATGGACGCAGCAGAATACAAACATCTCGTCTTAGGGCTGATTTTCGTCAAGTATGTTTCTGACACTTTCGCCGCCAGACGCAATGAACTCGAAAAACGCTTTGCTGACCCAAACGATGAATACTTCCTTGACGATGCCGAGCTGATTCCTGAAGAACTCGAAGACCGAGACTACTACAAAAGCGTCAATGTCTTCTGGGTGCCTGAAACTGCCCGTTGGGAAACCTTGCGTGCATTCGCCAAACAAGCTGACATCGGCAAACGCATTGATGATGCGCTCGCCATTATCGAAGTGGAAAACCCTAAGCTCAAAAACATTCTCGACAAACGCTACGCTCGCGCTCAATTACCTGATGGCAAGTTGGGGGAACTCGTCGATGTCGTATCAACGATTGGCTTTGGTGAAGATGCGGGGAATGCCCGTGATGTTTTGGGGCAAGTGTACGAGTATTTTTTAAGACAGTTCGCCAGCGCAGAAGGAAAGAAAGGTGGTCAGTTCTATACACCTGCCAGTATCGTTAAAACACTGGTTGCCGTACTTGCGCCGCATCATGGTAAAGTCTACGACCCGTGCTGTGGCAGTGGCGGAATG
>CAIRCR010000312.1 GCA_903877065.1 uncultured Pseudomonadota bacterium | reverse complement strand
GTTTAGCGCTCATGGAGAATCAGCGCAGGGCCCTAACACAAGCACAATATTTACGCATCCCGAGGCTACTTTTGCATTTAAGACTGAAAAGGGTGGAAGTTTGATGGCCGTTTCTTATTGCAATATTCACGGGCTTTGCGTTAAAACATTAGGTGTGTTGGTGACAATTAAATCATTGGCTTTCGCAGCTTCAATATCAATATGGTTATAACCCACACCGAAATTTGCCAAAATTTTGCAACGTTTATTTTCAATATTCAAAACATCAGCGGTAAAAGAATCGCAAACCGTCGGACAAACCGCGTCGTAATGTTGTAATGCCGTTTTGAACTCATCAGCACTCAAAGGGCGGTCTGTTTCGTTTAGCGTCACATCGTACAAATCCCGCAATTTTGTTTCGACAGAATCTGTCCAACGGCGAGTGATAAAAACTTTTGGTTTATTCATTTTTTAATCTCCAGAAAATTAGGTCATGTCTTTTTTCAAAATGGCGGACGAATAACACAAAAATTCGTCCAATAAAATTAGGCATTTTTAATCGCTTTAAAACCAATATCGGTGCGGTAATAAATACCGTTCCAACTGATTTTATTTGCCAATTTATAGGCTTTCGTTTGTGCATCTTGAATTGAATCACCTAAAGCACACGCACATAAAACACGTCCACCATTCGTGACAATATCATCAGCAATTTGTGCAGTTCCTGCATGAAATACTTTGCAATCGTCACTTTCGTCCGTTGGTAAACCTGAAATGATTTGCCCTGTCGCATAACTTTCGGGATAACCACCCGCCGCTAAAACTACGCCCAGCGCGGGACGTTCATCCCATTCAGTTTTTGTTTTAGCGAGTTCACCCGCGAGAGCGGCTTGGCATAATTCCACTAAATCGCTTTTCAAACGCATCATAATCGGTTGTGTTTCTGGATCACCGAAACGACAGTTGTATTCCAAAACCTTAATTTTTCCATCAGGCGAAATCATCAATCCCGCGTACAAAAAACCCGTGTACGGATGACCTTCTGCAATCATACCTTTGAGTGTAGGGTCAATGATGTCACTCATCACGCGTTCATGAATTTCTGGGGTAACAATTGACGCAGGAGAATAAGCTCCCATACCGCCAGTATTTAAACCCTTATCGCCATTATCGCGAGTTTTATGATCTTGTGAGGTTGCCATCGGAAGCGCATTTTTACCATCGGCAATAACAATAAAACTGGCTTCTTCACCTTGTAAAAATTCTTCAATCACCACGCGATGCCCCGCTTCACCAAACGCATTCCCTGCAAGCATATCGTTAACTGCCGCAATTGCTTCGGCTTGTGTTTGCGCGACAATCACACCTTTTCCAGCCGCTAAACCATCCGCTTTAACCACAATGGGTGCATCATTTTGTTGAATGTAGGCAATTGCCAAATTTATGTCGGTGAAACTTCCATAAGTCGCCGTTGGGATACCGTACCGAATCATAAAATCTTTACAAAAAGTTTTTGAGCCTTCGAGCTGTGACGTGTACGCAGACGCACCAAAACACGCTAAACCAGCGGTTTTAAATTTATCAACAATGCCCAAAACAAGCGGAACTTCAGGTCCTACAATGGTTAAGCCAATTGCGTTTTGTTGCGCGAAATTTTGCAGGGCATCAATGTCTGCAACGGCAATGGCTACGTTTTCGATACCCGATTCTAAAGCGGTTCCCGCATTACCAGGTGCAACAAAAACATGGCTAACTTTTGGCGATTGTTTTACTTTCCATGCCAAAGCGTGTTCGCGTCCGCCATTACCGATGATTAAAACGTTCATAATTTTTGCTCCAAATGCTCTAAATTTAAGTTGCAGAATTGTACTTTAATCACTCACCTTACGCACAAAGAGGATTTTGCAATTTCCATAGTTCACGGAAGGCACTTTGCACAGCTTTAAGGCGTTGATGCATAAATAAAATTATTTAAAATCAATATGTTAATCCTCTGGTTTCGGCAAAAATTAAC
>CAIRCR010000311.1 GCA_903877065.1 uncultured Pseudomonadota bacterium | reverse complement strand
TGGACGCGAAAATTTTTATATCAACACCGCGCTTTTTGATTTACTTGGCAACGTGTATAGAAAATGACCAAAATCTATACATATCCCAAAAACGTGTATAGAAAAACACTGTTTTCTATCAATGTCGTCATTAACGAGATGAAATTATGAGCATTAAAACCATCACCAAACAAACCGAAATCAAACGAGGAATAAAAAATGCTCGCTTTAGAAATTACAACAACCATTGATAACACTGGCACAATTCATTTGCCTACTGAATATCGCAATCTTTACGGAAAATCCGCCCGTTTAATTGTGCTAACACAAGAACCTGAAATACGCGACTTTTATCAATGCTCAGAAAAAAGTTTAGAAAACGTTTGGAACAATGACGAAGACAGCGTTTATGACGAATTATAAATTTGGCGATGTTGTCTTAGTACCTTTTCCATTCAGTAATTTAACGCAAGAGAAAAAACGCCCTGCGGTTGTTATCAGTTCTGAAAACTATCAAGCCTATCGTCCCGATTGCGTTTTGTTAGCAATTACCAGTCAGATGCGCGGAAAATTAGGTTTTGCAGAAGCTCATGTTGATAACTGGCAACAAGCGGGATTACTTAAACCTTCTGTTTTTAAACCGTTGATTTTTTCGTTGGAACAAGGCGATATTTTACGAAAATTGGGAACGTTGACGCACGAAGACCAACAAGTATTACATGGCATTTTGCAACAAATTATTGAGCAAAAATAACGATGACAAATCAAATCAAAACAGGCTACAAACAAACCGAAGTCGGCGTAATTCCTGAAGATTGGGAAGTTAAGAAATTCAATGAGCTTTTTTCAATTACGGCTGGTGGCGACTTAGATAAAAATAATTTCTCCTTGATTCAAGATGAAAAATACAGTTTTCCAATCTACTCAAATTCATTATCAGATAAAGGACTTTATGGCTACACGTCCGAACCGACACAAAAAGAAAATACCATTACAGTTACAGCAAGGGGGACAGTTGGTTTTGCGAATGCTAGAAATCATGAATACTCTGCAATTGGTCGAGTTTTAATTCTTACACCATTGGTAAAAACTAATTGTTTTTTCATGGCGGAACAAATCAATAATAGACTTTCATTTGCCAATGAAAGTACAGGAGTTCCCCAATTAACAGCACCTCAAATATCAACATACGATATTGCACTTCCCCCACTCTCCGAACAAACCGCCATCGCCGCCGCGTTATCTGACGTAGATACGTTAATGGGCGAATTGGATAAACTCATCGCCAAAAAGCGCGACATCAAACAAGCCACCATGCAACAGCTTTTGACAGGCAAAAAACGCTTGGCTGGATTTAGTGGGGAGTGGGAGGTTAAGCGGTTGGGTGAATTACTCGATTATGAACAACCAACAAAATACTTGGTTTCAAGTACAGAATATAACGACCATAACAACGTTGCTGTATTAACAGCAGGAAAATCATTTGTACTTGGTTACACAAATGAAGAACACGGCATTTTTCAAAATCTTCCCGTGATAATTTTTGATGACTTTACGACAACAAGCAAATATGTGGATTTTCCATTCAAAGTTAAATCATCAGCTATGAAAATGCTAAAGCCAAAAAATGAGCAAGTGAATCTAAAATTTCTATTTGAAAAAATACAAACTATTCGATTTTTGCTAAACGACCATAAAAGATATTGGATTTCTGAATATCAAAAATTGGAAATTGAATTGCCAACAATCGAAGAACAAACCGCCATTGCAACCATTCTCAGCGACATGGACGCAGAAATTAACGCTTTGCAACAAAAACACGATAAAACCGCACAGCTCAAACAGGGCATGATGCAGGAATTATTGACGGGGCGGATTCGGTTAATTGGAGGAAACGAGATCGAAGAGCGTCGTGTAGGGAAAGAGTGTCTTCGCCT